>DATBAK010000013.1 GCA_036271555.1 Acidimicrobiia bacterium | reverse complement strand
GCGGGAGCCGATGCTTGGCCAAACGGTCGGTCGCGGTGTGCGGAAGCTCGGCGACGACTTCGATGTAGCGCGGCACCTTGTAGCGCGCGAGCTGTTCGAGCGCGTACTGGTGCAGCGCAACCAGATCGACGGTCTTCCCCGTTGCCCCGACGACGAATGCCTTCACGTCCTCCTCGGAGAGATCCGACGGCACGCCCACCACCGCGGCCTCCGCGACGTCGGGATGGCGCTGGAGCGCGGCCTCGACCTCCGCGGGTGCGAGGTTCTCACCCCGTCGGCGGATCACTTCCTTCTTGCGACCGATGAACGTGTACACGTCGTCGCCGTCGTCGCGCACGAGATCGCCGGTGCGCAGCCAGCCGTCGACCATCACCGCGGCAGTCTCCTCCGGCATCTCGTAGTAGCCGCGCATGATCGCGGGGTTGCGCAGCTCGAGCTCGCCGATCTCGCCGACCGCGACCGGCGCGCCGTCGTCGCCGATGACGCGCGCGTCGTTGACGTGTCCGAACTCGGGGTGTTGGCGCGGCGAACCGAGCGCGCCGTACGGACGCGCGCCGGGCAACCACACGAGCCCGTACGGCGTCTCCGACATCGCGTACCCGCACGTCACCTCGAAGCCGAACCGCTCCTCGATCGCGAGGTGCCGCTCGCGATCGGGCGACGGACCCGTGTAACACAAGCGAATCGGGTTGTCGGCGTCGTCGGCGCGCGGCGGCTGCCGCACGAGCATCTCGATCATCGCCCCGATCGAGTTGAACTCCGTCGCGCCGTGCCGGCGCGCGGCGTCGAAGAACCCGCTCACCGAGAACGACGGGAGCAGCACGAGGCTGGCGCGCGCTTGGATCGATCCGAGCGTCGAGTACGCCGGCGCGTTGATGTGGAAGAGCGGCAACGACGTCATCAGGCGGTCGTCGGCGGTGAGCCGCAGCCACCACGGAAAGCCTTCGCCGGCCATCACATAGGCGCGGTGCGTCTGCATCACGAGCTTCGAGCGCCCGGTCGTACCCGACGTCGGGATCATCACCGCGACCGCGTCGTCGGTGATCGCCGCGGGACCGCGTCCGTCGGGCGCGGCGTCGTAGAGAGCGGCAACGTCGACGACCGGTACGCCGGGCGCGCCGAACGACGGTGCGAGCGCGGGGTCGGTGACGACGAGCGCGGGCGCCACCTGCGCGACGAACCCCGCGAGCTCTTCCGCGCTGCTCTTGGGGTTGAGCGGTACCTGGATCGCCCCGACCTCCATGAGCGCGAGCCACGAGAGCAGGTAGTCGGGTGTGTTGCGCGGCGTCGTGATCACGCGGTCACCGACGCCGATTCCGAGACCGCGCAGCGCGCTCGCAAAACGCTCGATGCGCGCCTGCGCGTCGGCGTAGGTGAGCTCGACGTCGTCGGTCACGAGCCAGGTGCTCCCGGCGGCGGCGTCGACTGCAGCGCGAACGTGCTGCGGGATCGTGCGGGTGTTCACGGTCGCGCTCGGTTCGCTCGCCGCTCCGAGGCGCGGGATGGGAGCGCATCGGAGCGCCCTGCTCGCTCCGCTCGCGGGCTCGGCCACTCGCGCAAGATCATCACCGCACGCTACGTTCTGCGCCGAGACCGGGGGGACGTCATGGCGCACAGCCGCGAGGAAGTGCAGGCAACCGTCGACCGTTACATCGCCGTCCGTGATCGGATCTGCGCGCACGAGCTCACGTGGGCCGCGCTCGCGCCGTTCTTCACCGACGACGCGGTGTTCATCGACCCCGCGTGGGGTCGCGTCGAAGGCCTCGACGAGATGAAGGCGACCGTCTTCGGCGAGGCGATGGAAGGCCTCGAGGAGTGGACCTTCCCCACCGAGTTCTTCGTGATCGACGGCGACAACGTCGTCATCAAGTGGAAGCAGATCCTCGGCGGGACGCGTCCCGACGGCCGGCCGTGGGAGCAGTCCGGCTACTCGACGCTCGTGTACGCGGGCGACGGCAAGTTCTGTTACGAGGAAGACCTCCTGAACATGGTGCACGTCTTCGAGGACATGAAGGCGAGCAACTTCAAGCCGGGACCGAACCTCGGCATCCCGCCGAAACACGTGAACCGCGACTTCTCACGGCCCGACGCGGCGAAACGGTAACGGCGCGATGGCCGACGACGCGCTCGCGCGGGAGACGATCGACTACATCGCGATCCGGCGCTTGCAGGCGGCGTACGCGGACTCGGTGACGCGGCGCGCGTGGGACGAGCTCGACGACCTGTTCCTCCCCACCGCGACGGTCACGGTCGACACCGTCACGAACGAGCCGATCCTGCTCACCGGCGGCGCGGCCGTCGGCGACTTCATCGCCACCGCGGTCGAGCGGTTCGAGTTCTTCGAGATGGTGATCCTGAACTCGGTCGTCGATCTCGCGGGCGCCGACGCGGATGTCGCGCACGCGCGCCAGTTCACCTGCGAGCTGCGGCAGGACAAGTCGAACGGCCGTTGGACCAACGCGTACGGCCTGTACCGCGACGACTACGCGCGCCGCGAGAGTCGTTGGTGGTTCGCGCGCCGGCAGTACCAGTCGATCGCGCGCACCGGCCGCTCCGAGATCTTCCCGTTTCCGACCAGGCCGGGTTTCGATTGATTATGGTCGCACTCGCTTCGCTCGTCGCTCCTGACGCCTCAGGTTGCGAGTCGGGCGGGCCGCAAAGCGACCCGCCCGTTCATGGAGGAGCGCCTTGATGTATCGCGTCATTCAATGGGCGACCGGTGGTGTGGGCAAGGCCGCGATCGAGGGCGTGCTCACGCACCCCGAGCTCGAGCTCGTCGGGTGCTGGGTGCACAGTGCGTCGAAAGACGGTCGCGACGTCGGTGAGCTCATCGACCGCGATCCGATCGGCGTGACCGCGTCGACGAACGTCGACGACGTGCTCGCGCTCGACGCCGACTGTGTCGTCTACGCACCCGTGCTCGCCGACCCGAAGGTCGTCGCCCGCATCCTGCGCTCGGGCAAGAACGTCGTCACACCGGTCGGTTGGGTCTACCCGCAACCCGAGCACGTCGTCGACCTCGAGGCCGCGGCGCGCGAAGGCCGCGTGACCTTGCACGGCACCGGTATCCATCCCGGCGGCATCACGGAGCGCTTCCCGTTGATGGTGTCGGCGTTGTCGAACGCGGTGACGCGCGTGCGCGCCGAGGAGTTCAGCGACATCCGCACGTACGCGGCCCCCGACGTCGTGCACGACGTGATGCTGTTCGGCAAGACGCCGGAGGAAGCGCGCTCGAGCATCATGACGACGGTGCTCGGCCAGGGCTTCAAGCAGTCGGTGCGCATGGTCGCGGCCGAGATGGGCTTCGCGATCGATCCCGAGCTGCGCACGACGCACGAGGTCGCCGTCGCGACCGCGCCCATCGATTCGCCGATCGGTCCGATCGAGCCCGGACTCGTCGCCGCGCAGCGCTTCCGCTGGGAAGGTCTCGTCGACGGCGAGCCCGTGATCGTCGCGGCCGTGAACTGGTTCATGGGCCAGGAGAACCTCGACCCCGCGTGGAGCTTCGGACCGGAAGGCGAGCGCTTCGAGGTCGAGATCACGGGCGACCCGCCGGTGCTGCTCACGTTCCACGAGCTGCATCCGTCGTCGATCGAGGAAGGGCTGCGCCGCAACCGCGGGATCGTCGCGACCGCGATGCACTGCGTGAACTCGGTGCCGTACGTGTGCCGCGCCGAGCCCGGCATCCGCACCTACCTCGACCTGCCGCTCATCGCCGGCCGCGCCGCCCCCGCTCTGCGCGCCGAATGAAGCAGCTCGCGCACCCGGACTGGGTGCGGCGCATGAACCTGTTCGGCGACACGACCGGCGATCCCGCGCGCATGATCGGGCTCGACGCCGACGAGCTGCTCGCGACCGCGCGAGCGGCGACCGGACTCGACGATCTCGGCGAGCACGACTGGCCCGGTTACGAGGAGACGTTCCGGCGACTGGTCGCGTCGATCGACGCGGAGTCGCAGCCGCATCTCGTCGGCCGGGTGATGACGCGCGGCGAGATGCTGCGGATGCTCGAGACGTGGCTCCGGCTGCAACAGTTCTGGGACGCGACGCCCGCGGTCGCGAGCCAGCCGATCGCGGCGCCGTTGTTCGTCGTCGGTCCGCCGCGCACGGGAACGACGATCCTGCTCGAGCTGCTCGCGCTCGACCCTGCGTTGCGCGCGCCGCTGGCGTGGGAGGCGCTCCAGCCGCTACCGGTACTGCGCGACGGCGACGCGGCCGCCGATCGCGAGCGTCGCCGCGAGCTCTCGGAATGCGAGCAGGAGCTCTGGTCCGACGTGCATCCGGAGTTCATGACGATGCACGAGCTCGCGAGCGATCTGCCGTGCGAGTGCGTGCACTTCCTCGCCTACGACTTCGCAGGACCGCACTGGTCGATGCTCTACGACACGCCGTCGTTCACGGGCTGGCAGCTCGAACACATCGAGCCGCTCCTCGCGCGCGTGTACCGCTTGCATCGCCGCATGCTCCAGACGTTCCAATACGGCGACGCGCCCCGGCAGTGGCTCTTGAAGTCACCCGGACATCTGCAGACGCTCGCGCAGGTGTTCGCCGAGTATCCCGACGCGCGAGTGATCCACACGCACCGCGATCCGCGCCGTTTCATCGCGTCGCTCGTCAGCCTGCTCGCGGTGCTGCGGTTCACCCGCAGCGACCGCGTCGACGTCGCGAGCCTCGGCCCGCTGATGGAGCTGACGTACCAGATGTTCCTCGAGCAGGTCATCGACCAACGGACGAGTGGCGCGATCCCCGACGAACGCATCGTCGACAGCCACTTCGTCGACCTCATGGCGGATCCCGTCGGCGCGCTCGGGAAGCTCTACGAGCAGCTCGACCTCGCGTGGCCCGCACACCACGACCGCACGGTGCGCGACTATCTCGCCGCGAAGCCGAAGGGCAAGCACGGCGCGCACCGGTACACGTTCGCCGACGTCGGGCTCGACGAGGACTCCGTGCGCCGGTCGTTCGCGCGCTACGTCGAGCACTACGGCATCATCGAGGAATGAGCCAGGCGCAGCCCGCCGTCGCGGACGGCACGAGACGCACCGCTGACCGTCCGGATCGAGCGGCGGCGGCCGGAGCCGCATGAGTACCGACACCGACCTGGTCACCGCCGACGACGCGCTCGTGGCGGCCGAGGCGCTCGCGAGCGCGCTCGACGGTCCGGCCGCGCGCGACGACGACCCGCGCTGGAACGAGCCCGCGGCCGACGTCGAGTGGCCGTGCCGCGCCACGCTCGGGCACGTCGCCGACTGCGCGCTCTGGTACGGAGGGCTGCTCGCGCGGCGCGCGCCAGGACCCGTCGAGGTGCCGGAGAACTCGCCGACCGCCGCCGCGCCGATGCTCGTCGACGCGCTCCGCTCGGGCGCGGCGCTGCTCGCGACCGCGATCCGGACGGCCGGGCCCGACGACCGCGGCTGGCACGCGTTCGGTATCGCCGACCGGTCGGGCTTCGCGGCGATGGCGTGCGACGAGATCCTCGTGCACGGTGCCGACATCGCGGCGACGCTCGGCGTCGACTTCACACCCGACGCCGACCTCTGCGCGCGCGTCGTGGAACGGCTGTTCCCGTGGGTCGAGGTCGGCGCCGACCCGTGGGCCGCGCTGCGATTCGCGAACGGCCGCCAGTCGCTCGACGGCATCGAGCCGCGGGGCAAGTGGAAGTGGCACTGCGCACCCCTGTCCGAATGGGACGGCACACCGGGCGGCACGTCGAATCTGCGCTGATCCGCCCCGCTCAGACGGGCGGGTCGCCGCGCGGCCCGCCCGACCCTGCGGCTGAGGCGTCAGGAGCGGCGAGCGGAGCGAGCGCGACCAGGAGGCTCCGGAACCGGAAGTTGCAGCACGCGCTTGACGCTGCGCGCCGAGTCGAACGCGGCGTAGCCGATGCCGACGAACGGCACCGCGCCGACCGCCCAGCGCGTGCTGATCCGTGCGGCCGCGCCGTCGATCACCCGCCTGGCGACGCGCTTCTGCGTGCGTTTCCACAAGAACGGGCGGGTCGCTCCGCGGCCCGTCCGACCCGACGACTGAGGCGTCGAGGAGGGCGAAGCTTGCGAGCCCGACCAGACAGCTCCGAAGACGGCGGTGCGGACGTCGGCCGCGAGCGCGTCGGCGTCGACGACGACGAAGTTCGCACGCAGCTGATGCACGCGCACCGACGCCGTTGCGTAGCTCTCCGCCACCGCCGCGAGCAGCCCGACCGCGACGACCACCGACGTGCCCGGCGCGGTCAACGTGCCGGCCGACACGAACGTCAGGAGCTCGTCGGCTTCCTCCGCGGTGGCCGCGAGCGCGGCGAAGCTCGCGGTGAACGCGCTCGCGGCCGCTCGACTCCGCAGCAGCGGTCGGTCGACGACGAGCGGCAGCACGCGTCGCAGCACGTGCTCGTACTCGTCCTCGAGCGCGCGCTGCGCCTGCTTCGGCGTACGCACCGCGAGCAGGCGATCCGCCGACTCGTGGAGATCGGCCTGTATCGCGACCGGCATCCGCTCGATCAGACGTTCCAGCAACGGCCGCTCGTCGCGCGCCGCACTCCCCGACGTGACCGTCATCGCGCGCGCTCGATGAATGCGGTCAGCGTGTCGAGATAGCCGTCGACGAGACGCGGCGGATCGCCGTGCTGCACGCGATGGTTGCCACCCGGCAGCACCGCGATCGTGAGGAGCTCGGGCGCGACCGCGACGCGGAACGCGGCGACGCTCGGCTCGACCGGCACGATCGCGTCGTCGGCGCCGAAGAGTCCGAGCACCGGGACTCGCAGTGCGCGCAACACGGGAACCGGGTCGTAGTCGATCATTCCCTGGACGAATACCCACTCGGGCTCGGTGCGAGGCACGAACATCACCGATTCGGCGTCGTGCCCGGTCGCGCGCTCGGACGCCGCGAGCTGCGCGTCGGCGACGTCCCACGGCACGCCTTCGCGTGCCAGCGTGAGCCACAGGTCGAAGTGCGCGCGCAGGGCGGCACGATCGGCGTCGGTGAAGTCCGCCAGCTCGCACTGCATCGAGTAGCGCTCCTGCTCGGCCGGTGTCACGCCGGGACCCGAGTTGGCGACGACGAAGCGCACGCGCGTGTCGACGCGCGCCGCTTCGATCACCACCCAGCCACCCTGGCTGTGCCCGAACACTCCGACCGGCACGCCCTCGCCGACGATCGCGAGCACCGCGTCGAGACCCGCACGGGCGTCTTCGGCCTGCTCGACGATGCCCGCGTCCTCCCACCGACCGGTCGACTCGTCGACACCGCGTTTGTCGAAGGACGCGACTGCGATGCCGCGACCGACGAGGTGCTCGCGGATCGGCGGGAAGTACGTGTCGTTGTCGCGGTTCGACGGGCCCGAGCCCGGATGCATGAGCAGCACCGCCGTCGGCGGGCTCTCCGGAAGCCAGAGACTGCCCGCGAGGGTGGCGCCGTCGCGCTCGACAATGAGCCCGCGGACGCTCACGACGCCGCGGTCACCTCCGCGAACGGCACGACCCGCGCGACGGGCGTCTCGATCGGGCCGTCGGGCAGGAAGAAGCGCCAGAACACCATCGCGAACGGCTTGCCCTCGGTGTCGATCCAGTTCGGCACGCCCGGGTCGCGGTGCGCGATCACGACGTCGAACCAACCGTCGGGACGCACCTGCGTCTGCGCGCGGTTCAGCGACACCGGCCGGTGCGCGTAGTCGTTCGTCTGCAACCAACGGTTCCAGATCATCACGTTGGCGCAGCGACACTCGGGCCACTTCGCCGTGATCACGAGCGCCTCGTCGGGACCGAGCACGTAGGGCGCCATGCTGTACGCGGCGTCGGCCGCGGCGAGCGGGTGGTCGCCGGGCGGCACCGGCGGTGGGAACACGTTCGGCTCGCGCGACACGAACGCGGGCTGCCCTGCTTCACCGGGCTTGGGCTGATTTAGCGTGCGCGAGCGCACGTAACGCTCGACGCGCCGGAAGCCCTCGGCCACGGACGCGTCGGTCGGCGGCGGCAACGGACCCGGGCCGTCGATCACCTCGATCTCGAGCGCAAGGTTCGCGATCGGTGGCGTCGCGGGCGACCACGTCTCCTCCCAGTAATGACGGGTCGTGATGCGCATCGCGTCGTCGGCGAGCGCGATCCAGTTGCGCTCGCGGCGCGGCCCGCCGAGGAACACCTCGAACCGACCGTCGTCGTCGACGTCGAACTGCGAGTCGTTCAATACGCCCGCGGTCCGTTCCGGCCAGCCTCCGTCGGGACCGCCGGCCTCGATCGTGAACGACGTGTAGATCGCGCCCGCGGTCTTGCCGCGCACGCGGTAGGTGTAGCGCGACGACACCGACGCGTCGTAGTAGATCGCGTCGGAGTTGTCGCCCATTGCCTTGCGCGTCGAGGTGACGATGCGGCGCAGGACGGGCGCCGCGGGGTCGTCCTCGAAGTGGCCGACGAGACCGCCCTCCAACAGATGCGTGAGCACGCGCAGCGCGCCGCCGGTGTCGTCGGGACCGGCGATCCCCCACTCCTCGCCCGCGTAGCGATCCGCCGCCTCGGTCAACGTCGCGAGCAACGCGTCGAACGCAGCGCGACTCTCCCCGCCGTCGCTCATCGCATCAAGCCGCGGCCGGTGACCAACGGGAGGTCGAGCACCGACAGCAAACCGGGCGGCGCCGCGCACACCGCGGGGATCGCGTTCACGATGCGACCCGCGGTGCCGACGAGCCCGGCGGTGTTGTGGTCGCCGTCGTCGCCCATCATCTGCACGTCGCACGTGTAACTCGGGTTGCCGGTGACGATCACGCGGTAACCGCTGTCGCCCGCGGGCTGCGGCCATTCGGGAGCGAGGTCGTCGGCGAGGCGGGTGACGTGCTCGAGGATGATGCGGGGCTCACCGCCGACGATGCCCTGCACCTCGAAGCGCAGCGCGGCCGTCGTGCCGGCCTCGACGACACCGAAGCCCAGATCGATCCGTTCCGGCGCGGGTTGCCGCTCGTGCACCTCGCGCAGCTCCTCGATCTCGACACCGAGCCCCGCCGCGATCACCTTCACGACACCGCCCCACGCGAACGAGAGCACACCCGGGATCAACAGCAGCGGCGTCGCGTCGAGCTCCTTGCCGAAGCCCATCGTGTCGAACAGCACCTGTGGCTGCGCGTAGGTCGCGTAGTTGACGACCTCCATCATCCGCACCGACTGGATGTACTCGCACGTGCCCGTGAGCACGAACGGCAGCAGGTCGTTCGCCCACCCCGGATCGATGCCCGACGTGAAGCACGACGTGTTGCCTGCGCTGCACGCGTCCTCGAGCGGCTTGCGCAGATCGGGCGCAACGTGCGGCGGGTAGATGAGCGGCACGACCGAGCTCGACACGACGTTCTTCCCGGAACGCAGGATGCGCGCGATGTCGGCGATCGCCTCGGCCGGTCGCAGGTCGGCGGTCGCGGTGTAGCAGACGCAGTCGGCGTCGAGCGCGAGCACGGCGTCCGCGTCGTTCGTCGCGCGCACACCGCAGGGCTCGAAGCCACCGAGCTCACCGGCGTCCTTGCCCGCCTTGTCGGCGCCGTGGACCCACAGGCCGACGAGGTCGAGGTCCGGATGCTTCGCGATCAATCGCAACGCGTGGCGCCCGACGTTGCCCGTGCTCCACTGGATGACCCGGTACGTCACGGTCTCCCCTTTGCCTCACCCGATCGCGGAGTGGCAGCGTACCGACACCGTGTCGCCGGCCGTCCGCCATGGGCACAGGTGCGAGGGAGACGCCGATGCTCGAGTTCGACCCGCTCGACGAATACCCGATCCATCAAGTACCGCTACCGATGCGGTACACGGCGACGAGCGATCGCAACTTCTACGACCGCTGCATCTTCCAAGGCGTCGACCACGAAGCCGACGCGTACTTCATCACCGGGCTCGGCGTGTACCCGAACCTCGGCGTCATCGACGCGTACGCGACGGTGCGCCGCGGCGACAAGCAGTGGGCCCTCCGCACGTCGGGCGCGCGCCCGGACGATCGCATGAAGCAGGAAGTCGGGCCGTATCGCATCGAGATCGTCGAGCCGTTCAAGAAGTTGCGACTCATCTGCGACGCCGACGATCACGGCATCGGCTTCGACCTCATGTGGGAGTCGGAGTACGCACCGATCTCGGAGCCGCAGCACGTGCGTCGCCAGGGCGACACGATCCTGCTCGACGCGTCGCGCTTCGCGGGCGTCGGCACGTGGAGCGGCGAGCTGCGCTTCGCGGGCGAGACGGTGAAGGTCACGCCCGACCGCTACACCGCGACGCGTGATCGCTCGTGGGGCATCCGTCCCGTCGGTGAAGCGATCCCGCCGGGCCGGCCGCGCGAGTTCGACGGCATGTGGTGGTGCTGGGTGCCGCTCAAGTTCGACGACTTCGCCATGCACCTCATGGTCGAGGAAGACAAGACCGGCCTGCGCCACACGAACCTCGCGGTGCGCGTGTGGCCCGAGGCGACCGGCAAGCCGCCGGAGCAGCTCGGCTGGCCGCACCCCGACATCTCGTACCGCTCGGGCACGCGCGAGCCAACGCACGCGTCGTTCGCGCTGCGCACGCGCGACGGGAAGGAGCTCACGCTCGACGTCGAGCCGATCCTCGGCATCCCGCTCGCGGTGGGCACCGGCTACGGCATCGACCCCGAATGGCAGCACGGCGTGTGGAAAGGCGAAACGTGGGTCGACGGTGGCGAGTACGACCACACCGACCCCGCGGTCGCGGGCCGCGCCGCGTTCTCGATCACCGATTACATCGCGCGCGTGCAGTTCGACGGGCAGGAAGGTTGGGGCATCTTCGAGCACGCGACCCTCGGCCCCCACGCGCCCTCCGGCTTCGTCGACTACACCGACGGCGCG
>DATBAK010000012.1 GCA_036271555.1 Acidimicrobiia bacterium | reverse complement strand
CGACCTGCCGCTGCCGCTCCCACGCGGGACCGTGGCGCGGGCGCCGAGCTGATCGCAGGGTTAGATTCCCGACCGCGGTGGGACCGGTGGACGAGGGGGTCCGACGTGGGGCGGAAGTGGGGACGAGCGGTCGTCATCGGCGCGGCCGTTCTCGTCACGGCGGGCGGCATCAGCGGCACCGCATCGGCGGCATCGAGCCGGCTCGGCGGGGCGCGCTCGGATGCGGCGCGCGCGGTGAAGGCGACGGGCACGTATGACGCCGAGTTGTCGGGCACGAGCACCGAGCTCGTGATCACCGCCGACAAGGGCAACTCGTCGAAGGAGGGCACGTTCCAGCTCACCGACCTCCAGGACTCGGGCACCTGGCTGGAGGCGGGCACGACGATCGTGCTCCTGGTGACGGCATCGCCGGAGCAGAGCCGGGTCGACCGGCTCTTGATCGGAACCGTCACCGCCACGGACATCTCCGGTACGTACACGAGCGGGATCGCGCCCGCGAGCTGGTCGGCGACGCGCGCCGCGGCGGCGCACACGAACGCACGACTGCATCCCGCGGCTCCGCCGGCCGCCGCGCGCGCGAACGGCTCCTACCTGTTCACGCTCGCGGGCGGCGCCACCGGGAGTCTCGTCCTCGATCACGAGCAGTTCACCGCCAAGGACGGCACGGCGACGGTGTCGATCGGCGGCGGCGGCTCGGGTCCGTGGATCGCCGACGGGAAGCGGTTCGCGATGGCGATGATCGCCGGTTCCGACGCCGGCACGCTCTACGTGGGCTCGCTCGAACCCGACGGAATCAGCGAGGGCATCAAGCCCGGCGCGTACGCGGTGCTCGGCACCGGCGTCGGTCGGTGGACTGCCGTGAGAGACAAGACGTGCGGCTCGACCTACACCGTCGACTCCGTTGTCGGCAACGACGCGAACCGCGGGTCGTGCACCGCGCCGTTCAAGACGATGACGAAGGCGCTGGCGGTGGTGACGTCGGGCCAGACGCTCGCGGTCGAGGCCGGTACGTATCAACCCAAGAAGCACGATCCCACGTTCTCGGTTCCGAGTGGTGTGACGCTCATCGGGTCGACCGGGAGTCATGGCCTGTCGCCGGCGCGGCAGGTCGTCGGAGGCATGAACCTCGACGCCGCCGGCGCGAGCGTCCGCGGTCTCTGGATCGAAGGTGCGGTGCACGTGGGCGGCGCGAACGTCTCGCTCATCGACAACACGCTGATGTCGAGCTATCTCCATTCCTGCATCGAGATCACGAGCTCGGTCAACGTCGTGGTGAGCGGCGACCACGTGTCGAGCTGCTATCCCGCGGGTGTCCAACTGGACACGAACGCCGCCGCGCGCTTCACGAACGATTCGTTCACCGGAAGCGCGATCGGTGTCTACAGCGGTGTCCAAGCGAACGCGAACCTCGGCACGACAAAGTTCTCCGGCCGCAACACGTTGTCGTGCAACTCCCTCGGTGATCTCGAGGTGTCGTCGTCGACCCAGGCCGTCGGCGACGCCTGGGACCACGTCCCACCCACGCAGGCGATCGCGCCGCCGACAAATAGCGTCGACATCTCGACGTACAACGACGCGACGGTCAACAGCGCGTCGGCGACGATCGCCGCCTCGCCGTGCGAGTGATGGTGGCGACCGGATAGCCGATCGGCTCAGGACCGCCGTTCGGCGTGCGCGGTGTCTGCCAAGCGCGTGATCTTCGGGATGATCGCG
This sequence comes from Acidimicrobiia bacterium, assembly GCA_036271555.1. Lineage (NCBI taxonomy): Bacteria > Bacillati > Actinomycetota > Acidimicrobiia > Acidimicrobiia bacterium. Next base: position 29,093 of record DATBAK010000012.1, on the reverse strand, counting down.
TCCGCCGCGATCGCCCCGCCCGCCGTGTCGCGGTAGTGCACGCCGTCGGGACGCACGACCACGCCGTGGATGCGCGTCACGAAGTGACCGCGGGGACAGATCACGTTCGCCCACGGTACGAAGGTGATCTCGGACGGGTCGCGCGTCGCGACCGCGCGGAAGGCGGTGTTCACCTCCGCGACCGCACGCGGGTCGTCGCGCGCGATGCGAGTCGGGTCCGCGGCATTCGTCTCGCCGTAGCAGGGGACCTCGAGCAACGCGACGTGACCACCGCGCCGCGTGAGCGTCGAGAGTGAGTGTGTCAGCACGCGTTCGAGCGCGTGCTCGTGCGCGGGCGTGTCGTGCACATAGCGGTGGCCGTCGAGCGTGAAGTCCTGCGTCTCCCACGCGCCGACGAGCAGCACCGAGAGATCGGGGTCGAACTGCGTGATGTCGTCCGCCCACGACGACGCGCGGTCGGTGCAGTTGCCGTCGTCGTTGTCCGGATCGAAGATGCCGCAGCCGAGCAGCGCGCCGGGCTCGAACTGCGCCTTGGACCGATCGAACTCGTCGGCGCCCCAGAAGCCGAGGGTGAACATCTGCGAGTCGCCGAGCATCAGGATGCGCGTCGCGTTGGCGTTCGGCGGCGTCGCCGGGAGCGACGACGGCAGCGCGAGGCTCGGCGCGCCCGTCGTCGAGAGAATGAGCGCGATCGCAGTTGCGCCGGCGACGCCGGACGCGATCGCCACGCCGCGGATCCGCTCGGGCAGCCCGCGTAGGGCGGCGAGACCGTGCCGCCGGATCGGGCGCTCGACGAGGACGTACGACGCGGTGGCGAGCGCGCCGGTGAGGGCCGACCGCGCCGCGACGAGGGGGAAGCCGTGCCACGCGACGTGCGGGGTGCTGAGCACGAGGTCGACGGGCCAGTGCCAGAGGTAGAGCCCGTACGACACGAGACCGATCGCCGGGAGCGGACGTAGTGAGAGCAACCGTGCGATCCAGCCCCGTTCCGCGGCCGCGACCACGAGCGCGCCCGCGGCGAGCGCGACGACGAGGAAGCCCCCTCGGTACAGGAAGCGCGGCGTGTTCCAGCGCCACACGACGGCCGCGAGCAAGAGCACGCCGCCGGCCCCGCACACCGTGCGCAACCACGCCGCTCGTCGCGCGGCGCGAGCCCGGGGCACGCGCTGGAACGCGGCGATCGCCGAGCCGACGAGCAACGCCTGCGCGCGCGTGTCGGTGCCGTAGTAGAGGCGGTCGATGCTCGCGTGCGCGTGGAAGAGGATCGCCATCAACGCGGCCGAAGCGAGCGCGAGCGCGGCGATCGCCGGTGCGAGCGCGCGCGGTCGCCGGCGCCAGAGCGGCCGCGCCGCGAAGAGCACGATCGGCCAGACGAGGTAGTACTGCTCCTCGATCGCGAGCGACCACGTGTGCTGCAGCGGCGACGGCACCTGGAACGTCTGGAAGTACGAGAGACCGCCCGCGACGAGGCGCCAGTTGGTGACGTAGAAGATCGTCGCGATGCCGTCGAGCCGGATGTCGTGCAGCTCGTCGGGCTTCGCCCACACGATCGCGTACACGACCACGCCGACGAGCAGCAGGAAGAGCGCGGGGAGCAGGCGGCGCGCGCGGCGGCCCCAGAACGCGATGCGATCGATCCGTCCCGTGTCGTCGAGCTCGCTCAACAGCAGCGACGTGATGAGGAAGCCGCTGAGGACGAAGAAGACGTCGACGCCGACGAACCCGCCCCGCGCCCACGACACGTCGTCGTGGTACAGCATCACCGCCACGACCGCGAGCGCGCGCACGCCGTCGAGGCCCGGTCGGTATCCGATCGTGCGGTGCGACGGGCGCGCGCGTTCGCCGGTCGCGAGTCCGGCGCGGGAGGTGCCGAGTCGGCGTCCGTGCCCGTCGCGACGCATCAGCGGCAACTTAATCGGGCGCCGTCAAACGGCAGCGAGCGTGGCGACAAGCGCGAATTGGAATCCGCTCAGAGCACAACGTTCAGCTCGCGGCGACGACGATCGGCACACCGGAGCCCGGCAGCGCCGCCGCGACATGCAGCGACGCGATGCGGGCGAGCGCGTCGAGCACGACGTCCGCGAACCGGTGACTCCCCGCGGAGTAGGTACACGACGTCGGCTCCTCGTTCGCGCACGGGACGCGGTGGGGCTGGTCGAAGTGAATGCCGTTCCCGGAGCGCACCGTGATGCGGCCGTGCGCGCAGCCGAGCGCGGCCGTCTCGTCGGGCAGGCACGGCAGGGTACGGGTGAACGTGCGCAGGCCGAGCGCGGGCGCGCTCTCGACGTAGCGCGCGCCGAGCGCGTCGGCGACGCCGTGCAACACCGACCGGAGCCGGACGCGGTCCGGCCGGTTCTGCGCGTCGGGAAACACCGGTGGTCCGACCACGACGACCGGCACCGCCTGGGCGCGCGCCGCGCTCACCAACCGGCCGACATCGCGGCGATACGTGTCGTAGTACGCGTCGCCTTGCAGACGCGCGCCGTCGCGCGTCATGCAGGGAGTCAGATTGTTGCCCGAGAAGTCGAAGACGATCGCGTCGATGCCGCTGCGAACGTCGGCCAGCACGCCGGTCGTGACGTCGCACGGTGCGAGTCCGAAGTAGGCGTGCACCTGCACGTCGATGCCGCGCGCTCGGCCCTCGGCTTCGAGCGCGGGCCCGGCCTGCACCGTCAGTGAGTCGCCCCACACGCTCACGTTCGCGCCGATGTCGCGCCGCGTCGTGCGCGCGACGCTCGTCGCCGGCGATCCCCGTGACGACCGGCCGCACGCGGGAAGGATCGCGAGGAGCAAGGCCGCGACGGCGACCGACGCAAAACGCATCGCGGGAACGTAGGAACGTCGCCTCATGCGCGCCTTGGAACCGGTGCCGTTCGAGCGGTGAGATCGCTGAGGCATCGGCGAGGTCTCCCAGCATCGTGTGAGGAATCTCCCGCCACGCACTCGGACTCAGACCGTCGGCCTCTGCTCGGGCGGGAACGCGCGTCAGACCGTCCAGCGCAGGGGGAGTCGCGCGGGACCCCAGATCCCGAACTGCTCGGGCTTCCAGCTGACGGGTCCGTCGAGCTCGAACTCCGGAAGCCGTTCGGCGATGACCGTGAGCGCCTCTTGCAGCTCGGCGCGCGCGAGGTGCGCGCCCAGGCAGTGGTGGATGCCGGAGCCGAACGTCATGTGCGGCGCGCTCGTCTCGCGCGCGACGTCGAGCCTCTCGGCTGACGTGAACACGTCGGGGTCGCGGTTCGCGCCCGCGAGCGAGATCGAGACGAGCGTGCCCGCAGGAAACACGACGTCGCGGTACTCGATGTCCTGCGACGCGATGCGCATCGTGCCCTGCACCGCGCCGAGGTAGCGCATCGTCTCCTCGACGACGCGCGGTGCGAGCTCGGGCTGCGCGACGAAGCGACGCCATTGCTCCGGCTCTGCCGCGAACAGCGCGATGCAGCACGCGAGCTGGTTCCGTGTCGTGTCGGTACCGGCCATGAGCACGGCCTCGGCGAGCATCACGAGCTCGTCGGTCGACAGTCGATCGCCGGCCTCCTCGGCCGCGATGAGCGCGCTCAAGAGATCGTCGCCCGGCGCGCGCCGGCGCTGCTCGACGAGGTCGTGCACGTACGTCTCGAGCTCGGTCGACGCGCGCTGGATGGCCGGGAGGTCCTCCGCGAGGTTCTGGTTGAAGATGCGGAAGATGTCGGTCGCCCATTGCGAGAACCGCGGCCAGTCGTCGCGCGGTGCGCCGAGCAGCTCGCAGATCACGTGGATCGGGTACGGCTCGCACACGTCCGCCACGAGGTCGCAACGACCGGTCGGCTGCACCGCGTCGACGAGGGTTGCGATGACCTCGCGCATGAATGGGCGCAGCCGTTCGGCGGCCATCGGTGTGAACGCGGGCGCGACGAGCCGGCGCAACCGCGTGTGCGGTTGACCTTCCATCGAGAGGATCGATGGTCGCCGTTGCTCGATGTACGTGTCTTCCAGGCCCTGCAGCTGCGGGATCATCGACAGCGCGGAGTGGAAGCGGCGGTCGCGGAGGATCGCGACCGCGTCGTCGTAGCGCGTGAGCGCGAAGCCGATCGGAGTGCGCGCGAGCCAGCTCTCCTCACGCGCGGCCGCCATGAGTGCGAGTCGCTGCTCGCGGTCGACGCCGACCGCGTCGTACAAGGGCAGATCGAGCTCGTGCACCGGAATCGCGACCACGGGGCTCCCTTCGCTGCGGCGAGGGTACCGTCCGAAACTCGCGAGTCGGGCGGGCCCCGCTAAATATGACTTGATCTATTGACTTTATTGGGTAAGAATGCGGAGCGTGTTCACCGTCCCTCGCGTCCACCGCTCGCGTGTCGTCAACGACACCTGGGGTGAGTTGACGCGCGAGACCTTCGACGAGCGCTGTTGCGGCTCCCGCTGATCTCCTGAGCTCTCGTCTCGTCGCGCGTCGTCGCCTGTCGACGCGCCCGCCCTCCTGACCGCGCGCCTTTCGGCGCGCGTCCCCCGAGAAAGGCCCGCAATGACTGGCTCGATTCGACGCGCTCGTGCGCGACGACCACTCGTGGTCGCCGTCGCCTTCGGACTCTTGGTCCCACTCCTCGCGGCGTGCGGCTCGAGCGGATCGTCGGCGGCGCGGCTCGACGCTGCGTCGGCGGTCGCGACGTCGATCCCTGCGAAGGTCCCGGCAGGAACCACGCTGCGCGTCGGCGATCAGGTGCAGCTGCAGGAGACCGTGCTCGCGAGCGGCGCTCAGGATCACGGCTTCCCGTACTCCGTGAAGTGGGCGAGTTTCATCGGTGGTCCGTCGATGCTGCAGGCGTTCCACGCGAACGCGATCGACGTCGGCTTCGTCGCCGACACGCCGCTGATCTTCGCCCAGGCCGCGCACCAAGACGTCGTCGCGGTGGCGGCGTGGGCGAGCGAGCACGGCAGCGACGAGCTCGTCGCCGCGCCCGGTTCGCACATCACGTCGTGGGCGGACCTGAAGGGGAAGCGGGTCGCATACCAGCAGGGCACGGTGCTCGAGGCGACCGTGTTGCAGGGCCTCGAGCAGGCGAACCTCACGCTGCACGACCTCAAGTCGGTGAACCTGCCGTTCACGCAGATCGTCGCCGCGCTGCAGAACGGTTCGGTCGACGCCGGCATTCTCGCACCGCCGCTCGACGGCGGATACCTGAGCTCGCACCCGGACGCGAAGGTCATCGAGCGCCCCGACAACCTCACGGCCCGCGTGAGCTTCCTCGTCGCGAGCCGGCGTGCGTTGCAGGATCCCGCGAAGGCGGCCGCGATCCGCGACTACATCCTGCGCCTCGGTCGCGCGTACAACGCGATCCGCGCCAACCCCGGCGAGTTCGTGCAGCGTTTCTACGTCGAGCAGTACCACCTCACGCCGACCGCGGGCCGCGCGCTGCTCGCGAAGCTCGGAACGTCGTCGTTCGTGCCGTTGACCGGTGCACTCGTACCGGCCCAGCAGGCGCTCGCCGACCTGTACCTGAAGGCGGGTGAGGTTCCGTCGAAGCTCGACGCGAAGCAGGAGTTCGACCTCAGCTTCGCGAAGGTGATCCAACAGGTCATCGCGCAATGACGGCCGACGCGACGACCGATCTCGTGACGCTCGGTACGGGCGCGCCTTCCGCGGGCCCACCCGCGCGGTCGGCGAAGGGGGTCGAGCGGCTCGCGGGTGTCGTGCTCGTCGTCGCGGCGTGGCAGGTCGCGAGCGGTCTGCACCTCGTCGACAGCCAGACGCTCGCGGCGCCGACGACCGTCGTGCGCAGCGGCTGGCACCTGCTGCAGGACGGCACGCTCACGAGCGCGATCTGGGTGTCGGCCCGCCGCGTGCTCGAAGGGCTGGTGATCGGCGTTCCCGTTGCGACCGTGCTCGCGTTGATCGCGGGGTTGTCGCGCATCGGGGAAGACGTCGTCGACGCGCCGATGCAGATGCTGCGCTTCCTGCCCATCATCGGTCTGCAGCCGCTCATCGTGCTGTGGTTCGGCATCGGCAACACCGCGAAGGTGTCGCTGATCGTGCTCGGTGTCGTGTTCCCGATCTACATCAACACGAGCGCGGCCGTGCGCGCGATCGACCCGCGCCACTTCGAGCTGGCGCGTTCGGTCGGGTTGTCGCGCGCCGCGACGATCCGCCGCATCGTGATCCCCGGCGCGTTGCCCGACTTCCTCGTCGGGCTGCGGCTCGCGGTCGCCGTCGCGTGGCTGATCCTCGTCTTCGCCGAGCAGATCAACGCGACGAACGGGATCGGCTACCTGATGATCCACGCGCAGGAGTTCTTCCAGACCGACATCATCGTCGTCGGGCTCGCGGTCTACGCGCTGCTCGGGCTGGTGTCGGACTCGCTCGTCCGTCTGCTCGAGAGGAAGGCATTGCGATGGCGCGCCAGCCGGTGATGATCGAGCCCGCACTCGAACCGAGTGATTGGGCGGCCGACGAGGTTGCGCCGCCGCTCGTCGTGTGGTGCCAGGGAGTGCGGCGGAGGTTCGGCGATCGCGTCGTGCTCGACGGGATCGACCTCGAGCTGCACGCGAACGAGTTCGTCGCGCTGCTCGGCCGTAGCGGAACCGGCAAGAGCACGCTGTTGCGCGCACTCGCCGGTCTCGACGACGGCATCGAGGGTCAGGCGCTCGTGCCGCGCCGGCGCGCGGTGGTGTTCCAGGACGCGCGCCTCCTGCCGTGGGCTCGCGTGATCGACAACGTCGCGCTCGGTCTGCGCGCGGCCGACGCCACGGTGCTCGCTCGCAACGCGCTTCGTGAAGTCGAGCTCGACGGTCACGAACGCGATTGGCCGAAGACGCTGTCCGGCGGTGAATCGCAACGCGTCGCGCTCGCACGCGCGCTCGTCCGCGAGCCCGCGCTGCTGCTGCTCGACGAGCCGTTCGGCGCGCTCGACGCGCTCACGCGGATCCGGATGCACACGCTGCTCGACCGGCTCTGCGAGCGCCACAAGCCCGCGGTGCTGCTGGTGACGCACGACGTCGACGAGGCGATCCTGCTCGCCGACCGCGTGCTCGTGCTCTCCGACGGCCGCGTCACGCTCGACGTTCCGGTCGCCGTCGACCGCCCCCGCCGGCGCACCGATCCGCACTTCGCCGCGCTCCGCTCGCGCCTCCTCGGCGAGCTCGGCGTCGACGAGCTGGTCGAGAGCCGCTGAGTCCCGTTCATCATCCCCGACCCGTTTCTCACGACAGGAGCACACCCATGACCCTCACCACCGAAGGCGTCGATCTCGTCACGACGCCGTTGTCGGCGACGATCGGCGCGGAGATCCGCGGCGTCGACCTCAGCGAGCCGTTGTCCGACGCGCTGGTCGCGGAGCTGCGATCGCAGCTCCTCCAGTACAAGGTCATCTTCTTCCCCGACCAGCACCTCGAGCCGGCCGGGCACATCGAGCTCGCGCGTGCGTTCGGTGAGCCGACGCCCGCGCACCCGGTCATCCCCGGCATCGACGGATACCCCGAGGTCTTCGAGATCGACTATTCGAAGTCGGCGCGCCTGCGTGAGAGCTACGGCGACGTCGTCGACCGGTACGACGGTCTGTCGTGGCACACCGACGTCACCTTCGTCGCGCGTCCGCCGCTCGGCTCGATCCTGAATGCGGTCGTGATTCCCGATGCCGGTGGCGACACGATGTTCTCCGACCAGCGGGCCGCGTACGAGGCGTTGAGCGAGCCGTTCCGCGTGTTTCTCGACGGGCTCGTCGCGGTGCACGACGGACGCCAGGCGTTCTCCAAGCTGCTCGCCGACCGTGAGGACGGCGGCGGCGACTGGGAGGGAAAGCAGTACCAGAGCCTCGACCCCGTCGAGCACCCGGTCGTGCGCACGCACCCCGAGACGGGCGCCAAGAGCCTGTTCGTGAACGCGGGGTTCACCTCCCACATCAAGGACCTGAGCACGGGGGAGAGCGATGCGATTCTCCAGTATCTCTACGCGCACTCGACGAAGCCGCAGTTCACCGTGCGTTACCACTGGCGCACCGGCTCGGTCGGGTTCTGGGACAACCGGGTCACGCAGCACAGTGTCGTCGGCGACTTCGAGGGGCATCACCGCGTCATCCAGCGCGTGACGCTGCGGGGCGACGAGCCGCGCTGACGAGGAGGCGCCGCGAGATCGCGTGCGCCATCCGACCCGAAGCAGGGCCACGCGGAACGTGCCGGCGCACCGATGCGCCGGCACGTTCGCGTGCGGCCGCATCCGACCTCTCGTCTGCGCTCGCACTAACCGATCGCGCGCCGTCCTGCTTCACGCGCCGCGCCCATGATCTCGGGCCGGCCCATCCGCCACGTGACGGTCAGCTTCACGCGCGTCAGAAGCCAGGCGTCGGTGGACCGCACGAGCTCGTTCTCGTAGAAGCCGCCGACCGTGTACCACGAGTCGTCGACATCGGGCTCGAACACGTGGTGTGCGCGCACGTACATCGTCACGCGTGCGCGGTCGCCGTTCACTTCGACGAGTGGGTTCGTCATCGCGTGCTGCGACGCGTGCAGTCCGGTGAACTGCGGACGGATCTGCGCGACCCAGTCGTCGGCCGCCATCTCGACCGGCGTGCGGTTCGCGTCGTAGCCGGAGAAATCGACCGTGACACGGTCCGTGAAGATCGCGCGGTACGCGTCCCAGTCGCGCGTGTCCACCCCGCGCGCGTACCGGTAGAGCGTCTCCGCGACCGCCAGCTTGTCCTCGACCGACACGTGCGCCCCCTCTCACGCAATCGCGACGCCCGCGGTTGCGTTCCGCTCGACGCGTCCAGCATGACGCGAGCGGCGGGGGGCACGCGTGGGGCCGCGATCCGCGCGCCGCTCAGACCGGGCGCGCGCGGTGATCGCGATGGGCTACCTTGCACGGCGCGTGCAAGATTCTGCGGGCGCGGACGGCGCATGACGATCGATCACGACACGATCGATCACGACACGATCGACCACGACGCGCTGCGGGCCAAGTACCGCGAGGAACGCGACAAGCGGCTGCGGTCCGACGGCAACGACCAGTACCTGCAACCGACGGGCCGGTTCGCGTCGATGGTCGACGACCCGTACGTCACGCGCGTCGAGCGCGAACCGTGCTTCGACGAGGTGACCGTCGCGCTGATCGGCGGCGGGTTCTCGGGATTGTGTGTCGGCGCGCGACTGAAGCAGGCGGGGATCGACGACGTGCGCATCGTCGAGGTCGGCGGCGACTTCGGCGGCACGTGGTACTGGAACCGCTACCCGGGCGCGATGTGCGACACCGCGGCGATGATCTACCTGCCGCTGCTCGAGGAGACGGGACACCGGCCGTCGGCGAAGTACGTGCCGGCCCCCGAGATCTTCGAGCACTGTCATCGCATCGCGACCACGTTCGACCTGTACCGCGACGTCTTGTTCTCGACTGCGGTGACCGAGCTCGAGTGGGACGCCGCCGCCGCGCGCTGGATCGTGCACACCGATCGCGGTGACGCGTTCCGCGCCAAGTTCGTCGCGATGGGCACCGGGCCGCTGAGCCGACCCAAGTTGCCGGGCATCCCGGGGATTCAGACCTTCGGCGGTCACTGCTTCCACACGAGCCGCTGGGACTACGAGTACACGGGCGGCGACTGGCGCGGCGCGCCGATGACGAAGCTCGCCGACAAGCGCGTCGGGGTCATCGGTACCGGCGCGACCGCGGTGCAGTGCATCCCGCCCCTCGCGCGCGACGCGCAGGACCTGTTCGTGTTCCAGCGCACGCCGTCGTCGGTCGACGTGCGCAACAACCATCCGATCGATCCCGAGTGGTTCGCGACGCTCGAACCGGGCTGGCAGCGCGAGTGGCTGATGAACTTCGCGACGCTGCAGACCGGCGGCTTCGCCGACGAGGACCTCGTCAAGGACGGGTGGACCGACATCTCTCAGCGGATCCGGGACCGCATCGTCGCGATGGCCTCGACCGGCGAGGAGTTCACGCCCCAGCTCGTCGAGCGCGCGTTCCTCGAGAGCGACGACGAGAAGATGGAAGAGATCCGCGCGCGGTGCGACACCGTGGTCGCGGATGCCGACACCGCGCACGGGCTGAAGGCGTGGTACCGGCAGCTCTGCAAGCGACCGTGCTTCCATGACGAGTATCTGCAGGCGTACAACCAGCCGAACTGCCACCTCGTCGACACGAACGGCAAGGGTGTCGAACGGATCGACGAGACCGGGGTGTGGGTCGGCGACGTGCACTACGACCTCGACTGCATCGTCTACGCGTCGGGGTTCGAAGTCGGTACCGCGTACGACCGGCGTGCCGGGTACGACACGATCGGTCGCGGCGGCGTGCGGCTCTCCGACGCCTGGGCAGATGGCATGGAGTCGATGCACGGCATCCACGTGCACGGTTTCCCGAACCTGTTCATCATCGGGTTCGCGCAGGGTGCGAACCTGATCTCGAACGTGACGTCGAACCTCGCCGACGCGGGGGTGACGATCGCCGCGGTCGTGCGGCGCGCGCTCGACGCGGGTGCCGACGAGGTCGAGGTGAGCGCGGCGGCCCAGGAACAATGGATGGAGCTGCTCGAGACCGGAGCTGCGTCGTCGATCTTCGGCAGCCCCGACTGCACGCCCGGCTACTACAACAACGAGGGGCAGCCGCTGAGCTCGCGTGCGCGGTTCGGGATGGCCGGCTACCCGGCGGGACCCGTCGCCTACTTCGAGTTCATCGACAAGTGGCGCAACTCCGGCGCCTTCGAAGGGCTCGAGTTCAGCGCCCGCTGATCATTTTCCGGAACCGGGCTCGCTCATCTTGGCGTGCGTCTTCGCGAGCGCGGTGTCGGGAAGAACCTTCGCCGCCGCGACCTGGGCCTTGTTCTTGAGCGATCCGGCGATGACGTGGTCCTTGCCCGCCATCATCGCCTCGTAGCCGTCGCGCGCGACGTCGGCGGGGTCGTCCTTGTCGGAGTGGCCGAGCTTGGTGTCCTCCATGTCGGCGCGCTCGAAGAACCTCGTGTCGGTCGGGCCGGGCATCAGCGCAGTCACGGTGACGCCGGACTCCTTCAACTCGGTGCGCAGCGCCTGCGCGAACGAGTAGAGGAACGCCTTCGACGCGTTGTACGTCGACATGTACGGGCCCGGCATCGTCGCCGCGATAGACGACGTGAAGAGCACGCGACCCTGACCGCGCTCCACCATTGCGGGCAGCACGCGACTCGCCAGCTCGACTGCGCCGCGCACGTTCAGGTCGACGAGCCGCAGATGATCCTGCACGTCGGTCTCCACGAACGGGCCGGCGACGCCGACACCCGCGTTGATCACGAGCGCGGCGACACCGCGGCCATCGGCCTCGGTGCGGGCGACGAGCTGCTCGACGCCGTCGGACGTCGCGAGATCGGCTCGGACCGGATCGGCGCCGGCGCCGGTCGTGCGCAACATCTGCGCGGCATCGTCGATCGCGGCGTCGTCGGCCGCGACCACGAGGTCGAAGTCGTGCGCCGCGAGCTCGCGCGCGAGTGCGAATCCGATACCGCTCGACGCGCCGGTGACGACGGCAAGCGGGCGGAGCGCGGTATCGGTGGCGGCCATGCGGCAGCTCCTCGTCTCGATGTCTCGTCTTACAAGGCAGGGTCGAAGACGACCTTGATCGCGCCGTCTTCCTTGTGCTGGAACATCGCGTAGGCGTCGGGTGCCTTCTCGAGCGGCACGCGGTGCGTGGCCAGATCCTCGACACCGAGCGGGTCGTCGTCGTCGAGCAGCGGCATGATGTCGTCGACCCAGCGCCGCACGTTCGCCTGTCCCATGCGCAGCGCGAGCTGCTTGTCGAACATCTGCAGCATTGGCAGCGGATCGACCGCACCGCCGTAGACGCCGCTGATCGACAGGGTGCCGCCGCGACGAACGATCTCGATCGCGGCGCGCAGCGCGGCGAGCCGGTCGATGCCGGCGTTCTGCATCAGCTTCGACGCGATCGGGTCGGGGAGGATCCCGACGAATGCCTGCGCCGCCTTCGACGCCGGCGACCCGTGCGCTTCCATGCCGACGGCGTCGATCACCGAGTCCGGGCCGCGTCCATCGGTGTGCTCGCGCAGCTCCGCGGCGAGATCGTCGTACTCGGTGAGGTCGAACGTCTCGACACCGTGGCGCTTGGCCATCGCGAGCCGTTCGGGCACGAGGTCGATGCCGAACACGTGGCTCGCACCGCGATGGCGCGCGATGCGCGCCGACATCTGACCGATCGGGCCGAGGCCGAGGACCGCGACGGTGCCCCCGTCGGGGATCGCCGCGTACTCCACGGCCTGCCATGCGGTGGGCAGGACGTCGGAGAGATAGAGGAAGCGCTCGTCGCGCGGCCCTTCGGGAACGCAGATCGGGCCATAGTCGGCGTGCGGCACGCGCATGAGCTCGGCCTGACCGCCGGCGACCTCGCCGTAGAGCTTCGTGTACCCGAACAGCGACGCGCCGGTGCCGTGCTCGTGGACCTGCGTCGTCTCGCACTGAGACTGCAGTCCGTGCGTGCACATCCAACAATGGCCGCACGAGATGTTGAACGGCACGACGACGCGATCGCCGGGCTTCACGTTCGTGACCCCCGACCCGACCGCTTCGACGACACCCATCGGCTCGTGCCCGAGGATGTTGCCTTCGCCGATGAACGGACCGAACAGCTCGTAGAGGTGAAGGTCGGATCCGCACAAGCCGCTCGAGGTCACGCGGACGATCGCGTCCGTGCTGCTCTCGATCGTCGGATCGGGGACGGTGTCGACGCGTACATCGCGCTTCCCGTGCCAGGTCAATGCTCGCATGCGGCGCTCCTACCCGACTCGTGCCGCGTCAATCGGCGACGCGCTTCGGTGACGCGCGTGACGTGCCGGCGCCCGCGATCGCGTTTCGCGCTGTAACCGCGCGCGGTACGAAGCGGTGATGGCGAACGTCGCGCATCCCGAAGGTTCCGATCCGGTGCTCGCGGGCGAGGCGCAATTCGGGTTCGCGCACGAGCCCCGGCTGTTGGCGTCGTCGCGGCTGTTCGGCGTCACACCGCGGACGGCGTACGTCGAGGTCGAGGGCGACATGCTGCACGCTCGCTTCGGACCGTGGGTCGTACGCACACCGACTGCGAACGTCGCCGATGTGTCGGTCACGGGTCCGTTCCGCGCGTGGAAGATCGCGGGACCGGCACGCCTGTCGCTCTCGGACCTGGGGCTGACGTTCGGGACCGCGACGAGCGCCGGCGCGTGCATCCGCTTCCGCGAGCCGGTTCGCGGCATCGATCCCCTCGGCCTCGTGCGCCATCCGGCACTCACGGTCACCGTCGAACGGCCCGAGGCTTTGCAGCACGTGCTCGGCGCGTCTGCGGATGCGTCGGCGCCGACGCGCGATTCGCTCCGGCAGCGCCTCACGAGAGGCGCGCTCCACGGCCTCGCGGCGACCGCGGTGATGAGCGTCCCGATGCTCGCCCTGCAGCGTCTGGAGCACGACGAACGGACACCGCCGCGCGTCATCGTCGACCACTTCCTCCCCGCGCGCCTGCTGCCGGACGGGATGATGCGGTGTGCCGCCGCGTGCGCGCATGCGGTTTACGGAGCGGCGGGCGGCGCACTGTTCGGCGCGTTCATCGGGCCTCGGAGCGCGCGCCGCTCGGTGCGACACGGGCTCGAGCTCGCAGCGGGTCTGCTGCTCGTGAGCTACGAGGGCTGGGTGCCCGCCGCGGGCATCCTCCCGCGCTGGCACCGGCAGGGCGCCGTGCGCGCCACCAACCTGCTGGTGAGCCACGTCGTCTACGGGACCACGCTCGGAAGGCTCGAGCGCTCGTTGTTGCCGTCGGAGAGGCGGTCGCGCACGTCCGGGTGATCGAGTTCGAACGCGTCGAGCATGCGTTCGACGTACGCCTTCTCGTCCGTCGGCGGCGGTCGGGATGCTGTCGGTCGCCGCCACGACTCGTCGACGAGGTGATCCTCGCGGCCGGGGCAGTAGGTGCCGACCGACGACGCGTGCACGAACGCGTCCACACCTGCGGCTGCGACCGCGCGCAGCACGCGCCGGATTCCGATTGCGTTGGCGTCCCACGTGACGCAGCGGCGTCGAACCAGTGCTCATCGTCCGGCCCGGTGCGCCGCGAGCGTCTCGCGCGGTGCACGAAACTGGTCCTCGACGGGGATGCCCTTCTCGTCCGACGGATTGAGCGACATGACCCTCCGCTCGGTTCGCGTCCGAGTACCCGCGCCCGGCGCGATCGCAACCGCGCGCGCACCGCGTATGCGAAACGTCACGCCGCAATGGCGCGCGCGACGTTCGAAGCTGGTTCGCGTGCTCTCGCGAGTTGGCGAGAAGCGGCTACGCGTGCTTCCAAGTCACGGAGAACGCGGTGCCGTTGCTGCGCAGTGGAGAGACGGTCGCGTAGGTCACGCCGTCCTTGTGCTCGCGGACGCGGGCGTGGTCCCAGTGCGCGTCGCTGATCGAGCCCGAGTGGCCGGTGATGTCGGTCGCGCGCACGCCCGAGTAGCTCATCGTTCCGTAGTCGGCGAGCGGGAAGTAGCCCGAACTGCCGAGCATCTCGACGTCCTCGGTGATCGCCTCGGCCGAGCTGCGGTCACAGGTGAGTCCGCGGCCACACTTCTCCTGCCGCGTGAAGCCCTTGCCGGTCGTCGTGTCGCGGACCTTGATCGTGAACACCTTGGTCGCACGCGTGTACGTGACGCGCGCGGTGATCGTGTCGCCCGCCTCGATCGGGACCACGGTCTGGATCGCGTTCGTGGGGAACATCTCCCACCACAGCGAGTACTGCGGGGTTCCGCCCTTGCGGAAGCAGCGCGCCGACGACCCGCCCTGCTCCACCGTTCCGTCGTACCAGCCGTCGAGCCCGGCCCAGAAGACGGTCCACGCGGTCTTCGCCTCGCATCGCACCGTGGGCTGCGTCCACGTCGCCTCGACCGCGTTGAAGTCGGTGCCGCGGCTCGGCGCGGCAGTGAAGTAGCCGGCCCAGTTGCGCGAGGTGAGCGCGGTGTTCGTGATGCCGCGTGCCGGCCCCGCGTCGGCACCTGCCGTACCGTCGGCCGCGCCGGCCGCGCTCCCGATCGGCAACGCGATGCCGAGCAACATCACGGCCGCCGTCACGAGTGTCGCCGAACGCCGCATCGCCCCGCCTCCGCCCCGACCGCGTGCCTCGCGCCCGCACCATGGTCGAGGGGCGGCCGACGGACTGTCAATACGGCGGCGCGGGTGGCTCGTCAGTTCGCCGACGGCGGGGCCTCGAAGCGGCCGAGGCCGTAGTCGCCCTCGATCGTCGTCCGGTGCATGCAGCGCACGTGCTCCGGGTCCATCCCCGACACCGAGTGCAGGCAGCGCCAGTTGTCCCAGGCGAGCATGTCGGTCGGCTGCCAGCGGTGGAAGTAGCCGAGACCGCGCGCGGCCTCGACGATCTCGTCGCAGATGTCCATGAGCAGCGCGTCCGCGTCGGCCGGCTCGCGACCTTCGACGCCCTTCGCCATCCACGGCGACACGTGCAGCACCTTCTCGCCGGTGCGACGCGTCCACACCGCGGGATGCAGCGCGCGCGGTCGACCCGCGAACTCGGCCATCACGTCGGTCGACTGCGCGGCGGGCTCGACTTCGACGAGATCGTCCGGCCGTCCGTAGCGCAGGTTCCCCATGATCACGTCCATCGCGTAGATCACGGTCTCGCCTTCGATGCGTGCGCGCGCCGCGGGGCTGATCGCCTGGTAGAGCGCGATGCCGTCGACGAAGCCGGTGAGACCGCCGTCGTTCGGACCTTCGACGCAGCGCAGCACGCCGGCGCGATTGAGCTGGTCGTTGTAGCAGTGGTCGAAGTGCCAGGGCAGCCACGACGAAAGCTCGCGACCGTCGATCTCGATCTTGCCCGGCGCGTTGGGCTCGTGACGCATCTCGATCACTCCGAGCATGTCGTCGCCGCCGGCGCGGTGCACGGCCTGGCTCGGATGATCCTTCAACGGTCCGATCACGGTGCTGATCGCGACCTGCATCGCGGGCGTGGGGTCGACGCCCTCGAAGATCAGCAGACCGAACTCCTCGAAGTGGTCGTTGATCGCGGTCCGCACGCCGGCGTCGGCGAGGCGTTCGTGCGTGACCCCGCCGATGCGGGCGCCGAAGTGGAGGTCGTCGCGAACCGGCTCCACGGTGATCGTCGTCATGGCGGCACGGTACTGCAGCAGGCGGCTGCGTCCGGGGGGCGCGGTGCACCCGCTTATGCTCGCGGGCGTGATCGACGTCGGCCGGCGGCTCATGGTCGCGATGTGCATCGGGCTGCTCGGCCTCGTGCTCGCGATCGGGCTCGGTGTGCGGAGCAATGCGACCTCGACGTCGTGCACCCATCCGTGTGATGGCGGTGCGCCGTCGACCGCGGTGTCGGGTTCGCATTCTTCGATCCCGTGTCTTCGTGACGCCGCATGCTCGGGCGGGATCGCGCTCGGTTCCGGAGCCGGTCTCGCGGTCGCGCTCGTCGTTCCGGCTGCGCTCGCGGGCTTGGCGCTCGCGGTGACGCGCCTCCGCCGGTCGCGATCGGGTGCGCTCGCGCGCAGCCGGCTGCTCGACGGCGGCCGCTTCCGCCCGCCGCGCGTCCTTCTCGGCATCTGACCGCGCGCGCGTCCGCGCGCGGCTTGGTCGCGCCGGTTGATCCTGGCGCCGTCGAGGAGCACTTGTGAGTACCGAGACGTTCTCGCGCTTCTTCGCGTTGTTGTCGCTGCTGTGCTGGGTCGCGACCGTTGTCACGATCGCGACCGCGTACGCGGCGCACCGGTTCGGCGGCGTGTGGTCGCGCCGCTTCGACGAGCTGCGCGAATCCGGCCTCTGGCTCGCGTGGATCGTCGCGCTCGTCACGACGCTCGGGAGCCTGTACTTCTCCGAGGTCGCGCACTTCACCCCCTGCCGGTTGTGCTGGTACCAGCGCATCGCGATGTACCCGCTCGCGATCGTGCTGTTGGTCGCGGCGGCGCGTCGTGATCGCGCGATCGCGTGGTACGTCGTGCCGGTTGCGACGATCGGCGCGCTGTTCGCGGTCTACCAGACGCAGCTGCAGGCCTTTCCCCACCAGCACTCTTCGTTCTGCTCGACGACCGATCCCTGCACGACTCGCTACGTGTGGGAGTTCGGCTTCGTGTCCTTGCCTTTCATGGCGCTCGCCGCGTTCGTGTTCGTGATCACGATGACGCTGTGCGTGCGCCGAACCCGATCCGAGGAGGAATCGTGAGCAAGCAAGCAAAACGACCGCGCCGTCCGCAGGCCCGAGCGAGCTCGGGGCGCGGCTGGTGGATCATCGGTGGGGCCGTCGTGCTGATCGGCGCCGCGCTCGTCGCCGCGGTCGCGACCGGCGGCTCGTCCGGCGGCGGCGGTGAGAAGCCCGCGTCGGCCGCGCTCGCGAAGCAGGTGACGTCGGTTCCCGCTTCCGTGTTCAGCGCGGTCGGGGCCGGCACCGCGACCGGCGCGCCGAAGTCGATCAACGCGTCGGCGCTCACGCTCGACGGGAAACCGCACGTCCTCTACATGGGCGCGGAGTACTGCCCGTACTGCGCGACCGAGCGCTGGGCGATGGTCGTCGCGCTCTCGCGCTTCGGCACCTTCTCGAACCTGAAGACGACGCATTCGTCGTCGACCGACGTCTTCCCGAACACGCAGACGTTCTCGTTCCACGGCTCGACGTACACGAGCCGGTACCTCGCGTTCACCGGGGTCGAGATGCAGAGCAACGTGCGCAGCGGCGACGGCTACAAGACGCTCGAGACGCCGACGAGCGCGCAGCAGCAGATCCTCGCGACCTACGACCAGGTTCCGTACATCGGATCCAACCCGGCGGCGAACGGTGGGATCCCGTTCATCGACTTCGCGGGGAAGTACGTCAGCAGTGGCGTGACCTACGACCCGTCGCTGTTGCAGGGCAAGAGCCTCGACGAGATCGCGAGCGCGCTGCACGATCCCACCAGCGCGATCGCCAAGGGTGCGATCGGCGCTGCGAACGGGCTCATCGCCGCGATCTGTGGGATCACGAACGGTCAGCCCGCGGCGGTCTGCTCGTCGCTGCCGAACGGATAGAACGCTCGCGTGATCCGCACGATCATCGGTTTCCACGCCGACGACGCCGGCGAGTGGGTCGCGGACCTCTCGTGCTTCCACGGCCAACACGTCCGTCACCGGCCGCCGTTCTTCGACCGCGAGTGGGTGACGACCGCGTCGGGCCGCGGCGCGCGCATCGGGACCGAGATCGAGTGCCCGTTGTGTGATCGCGCCGAGCTCCCGGACGACCTGCACGTCGTCCGGACCGCGGGACCGTTCGACGCGACCACGCTGCCGCAGGGTCTCCGGCGCGATCATCGTGTCGCCGACGACGTGTGGGGACGCGTCCGGGTGACGAGCGGCTCGGCGCGCTTCGTGACGGACACGGAGCCGCCGATCGATCGTTTGCTTCGGGGCGGGGACGCGCAGCCGATCCCGCCCGGCGTCGCGCATCGCGTGGTCGTCGAAGGGCCGGTGGAGCTGGAAGTGGACTTCCTGCAACCGGGACTTGCGCCCGGGGTGTGATCTCCACTCGGCTTCCCGTTCGTGGAGCATCGGATTACCGACCTGCGCACGCCCCGGCGCGACGCGCGCGAGCAGGCGCTGTACGACTTCGCGTGCTCGCTCGAGGTCGATCTCACAGGTGACGCGATCACGGAGTCGGCGGTGCGCGTCACGGGTCTCGACACCTTCGACGATCCGACGGTGCTCGACCGGCTGCGCGCGCAGGTCGACGCGGTGAACCTCGACACCGGCCTCTCGGGACTCGGTCGCTTCCTCGTGCGCCGACGACTCGAAGGGTTGCTCGGCGCGCGCCTGCGCTTCGACGACTTCGTGCGCCGGTATCCCGAGGCGCTCGATGTGGACCTCGAACCGCCGGTGATCGTCGTCGGTCTCCCACGTTCGGGCACGACGCATCTGGTGAACCTGCTCGCGGCCGACACGCGCTTCCGTGCGCTGCCGTGGTGGGAGTGCGTCGAGCCGGTGCCGGTACTCGGCGACGGGCCCGCCCGGGACGGCGTCGATCCGCGGTACCTCCGGTCGTTGGCCGACTGGGACGCGGGCAAGAAGGCCGCACCGCTCACGCAGCACATGCACGACCGTCCGCCGTGGAGCATCGAGGAGGACTGCGAGCTCGTCGACCTCGACTTCTGCTCGTACACGCTCGAGTGGCACGCGCGCGTGCCGTCGTGGCGTGACACGTACCTCGCGCTCGACCAGCGCGTGCACTACGCGTTCCTGCGCAGAGAGCTGCAGGTGCTGAGCTTCTTGCGCGGCCCGCGTCGCTGGGTGCTGAAGACGCCGCAGCACCTCGAGCAGCTTCCGGCGTTGATGGAGACGTTCCCGGACGCGACGATCGCGCTCACGCTGCGCGATCCCGTCGCGGTGTTGCAGTCGGCGATCACGATGCTCGCCTACGGCGACCGGCTGCGGCGCGTCGAGATCGACGCCGACGGGCTCGCGACGTATTGGGTGGACCGGCTCGAACGCTTGTTGCGCTCGGCGGTGCGCGATCTCGACGTCGTCCCGAAGGATCAGCGCGTCGACGTGGAGTTCGGAGCGTTCATGGCCGACGACCTCGCGACCGCGTGCCGGATCCTCGACCGCGCCGGGATCGACCTGCCTCATGATGCGCGTGCCGCGCTCGCCGACTACATCGCGAGCAACCCGCGTGGCCGCGACGGCAGCGTCGCCTACGACCTGCGCGGCGACTTCGGTCTCGAACCCGACGACGTTCGGGAGCGGTTCGGCTTCTACCTCGACGCGTTCCCGCAGATCCGCGCCGAGGTGCACTGATGCGACAGGTGCGCGTGCACGGTGTCGACGATGTGCGCGTCGACGACGTCGACCCGCCCGTTCCCGGTGCGCGCGACGTGGTCGTCGAAGTCGTCGCGTGCGGCATCTGCGGCACGGATCTCGGCTACATCCGCCACGGCGGAGTCGCGGGTCCGGGCCCGGAGCCGATGCCGCTCGGCCACGAGCTGGCGGGTGTGGTCCAGTGGGTCGGCCGCGATGCTCGTGGTATCGCAGTCGGTGACCGCGTCGTCGTGCACCCGGGCGACGACGAGCTCGGGCGCATCGGGAACGGCGCTCCGGAAGGTGGTCTCGCGCGCGAGGTGCTCGTGCGCGACGCGGCGCGGGGCGACCGGCTGTTGCGCGTCCCGGATGGCATGCCCCTCGATATCGCCGCGCTCACCGAGCCGCTGAACGTCGGGATGCACGCGGTCGAGCAGTCCGACGCGGCCGCGGAGGAGCGCGTCGCGGTCTTCGGCTGTGGCCCGATCGGTCTCGCCGCGATCGCGACGCTGCGCGACCGCGGTGTGACTCGCATCGTCGGCGTCGATCTCAGCGCGCGGCGGCGCGAGCTCGCGGTCGCACTCGGCGCCGAGGCCGCGCTCGATCCGCGCACCGACGACGTGTGGCGCGAGCTCGCGCAGCTCCACGGCTCGACCCGATCGATGTTCGGAGCTGCGCCCGCGACCGACGTGTACATCGAGGCGTCCGGTGCGGCCCGGGTCATCACCGACTTCGTGGGCCGGGCGCGCCGGGGCGCGCGGCTGGCAATCGTCGCGCTCCACTACGAAGCGGTGAGCACGAACTTCCTGCTCGTGATGGCGAAGCAGCTGACGATCCGCGGGTCGATGGAATACCCCGAGCGGTTCGAAGCGGGACTCGAGCTGCTCATGCGGCGCGACCTGTCGGTCATGATCACCGATCGGGTGCCGCTCGACCGGTTCGACGACGCGCTGGCGGTGCTCGCCGGCAGCAAGGACTGCGGGAAGGTCATGGTCATGATCGGCGACGAACGATGAGCGGCATCTGGCGCGAACGGCCGGGCGCCGACGCGATGAGTCCCGCGACCGACGCGCCCGCCCAGCCGATCGGCGACCGCATCTGGATGTCGACGGGGATGTCGAACAGCTATTGCCTCGGCACCGACGACGGTCGCATCGTCGTCAACACCGGCATGGGCTTCGAGGGCGTGTACCACCGGCGGAAGTACGACGCCGTCGCCGCGGGCCCGACGCGCGCGGTGATCCTCACCCAAGGGCACTTCGACCACGTCGGCGGTGTCGACACGTTCCTCGAACCCGACGGCACGACCGACGTGATCGCGCACGCGAACTGGCAGACGTGGCGCGACGACAACGCGCGGCTCGAGCACTTCCGTTCGTCCAACGCGGCGTTCGCATTCATCGAGCCGATCCTCGCGGCGATGCAGCACGCGCAATCGGTCGGCGCCGCGGCCGCGCAGTCGAAGCCGAGCCCGACCGTGACGTTCGAGGATCGCCTCGAGCTCGACGTCGGCGGCCGGCACATGGAGTTGCTCGCCGTGCCCGGAGGTGAGACCACCGACTCGCTCGTGGTCTGGCTCCCCGACGAGGGCATCGCGTTCACGGGCAACCTGTTCGGACCGCTGTTCGGTCACGTGCCGAACCTCGTGACGATGCGCGGCGACCGCTACCGCGACCCGCTCGAGTACATCCGCTCGATCGAGCGCGTGCTCGCACTCGCCCCCGAGCGTGTGATCACCGGCCACTTCGAGCCGGTCGACGGCCGCGCGCGCATCGCAGAGGAGATCACGGCGCTGCGCGACGCGATGCGCGCGGTGCACGATCAGGTCGTCGACGGGATGAACGCGGGTGCCGACGTGCACACACTCATGCGCTCGGTCGCGGTTCCCGAACAACTCGACGTCGGTGAGGGCTACGGCAAGACCGCGTGGAACGTGCGCGCGATCTACGAGCTCTATACGGGATGGTTCCATCACCGTTCGACCACGGAGCTCTACGACGTTCCGCCGTCGGTGATCGCGCGCGATCTCGTCGACGCGGCCGGTGCCGACGCGCTGGTGGCGGCGGCGCAGGCGCGGCTCGCGGGCGGCGAGCCGGTTGCCGCGCTGTATCTCGCCGACATCGTGCTCGACGTCGAGCGCACGCACGCGGGCGCGATCGACGTCGCGGTCGCCGCGCACGCGGCGCTGCTCGCGGCGTCGACGAACTTCTGGGAGTCGGCGTGGCTACGGCGCGCGATCACGAAGCTCGGCGGCGCGTCGTGAACGGCGTTGCGTTCGACTTCTCGGGTACGCGGGTGCTCGTCACCGGAGGCACGCGCGGCATCGGCCATGCGATCGCGTCGGCGTTCGTCGACGCGGGCGCGGAGGTGACGATCACGGGCACGCGTGCATCGGCAGACGAATACGACGTCGATCTGTCGCGCTTCTCGTTCGGTTCGCTGCAGATGACGGATCCCGAGGCGATCGACCGTCTCGCATCCGACGTCGGCGCGCTCGATGTGCTCGTCAACAACGCGGGCGCGACGCTGCCGGGTGGGCGCGACGAGTGGCGGCCCGACGTCTTCGCGGAGGCGGTGCAGCTCAACCTCCTGGGCGCGATGCGGCTGACGACCGGCGTGCGCGCCGCGCTCGCGGCGAGCGATGCGGTCGGCGGCGCGAGTGTCGTGAACATCGCGTCGATGACTTCGTACCGCGCGAACCCGATCGTGCCCGGCTACGGCGCCGCGAAGTCCGCGCTGCTGTCGTTGACACGGAACCTCGCGGTGGCGTGGTCGGGCGTCGGCGTCCGGGTGAACGCGGTCGCGGCCGGCGTCATCGACACGCCGATGACCGCGCCGATGGCCGCACTCCCGGAGATCCTCGACACCGAGTTGCGCCACATCCCGATGGGGCGACTCGGTGCGCCTGCGGAGGTCGCGGGCGCGGTGCTCTGGATGTCGTCGCGCGCTGCGAGCTACGTCACCGGCGCGGTGCTCGCGGTCGACGGCGGTTATCTCACGCTGTGATCGCGGCGCGTCAGCGCCAGGGCATGAGCGATTGCATCATGCCGTCGGGATCCTCGACGAGCTCCGTGTACAGACCCAGCGCGTCGTGCGTGTCGAGGTAGCAGAACTGCAAGCTGCCGAACCGGCCACCCATGAGTCTCGGAAATCCGAGGTCGTGCGCACGCGCGACGTAACCGTCGAGATCGTCGACGAGGAAGCCGAGATGATGTGCGCCCGGCCCGTTCGCGGCGAGGAACTCCGCGTGCAGGCTCTGACCACGCACCGGTTGAATGAGCTCGATCTGCACGTTGCCGCTGCGCGCGAACCCGATCGCGAGCGCCGCGCTCACGCGCTCGCCGCGCAGCTCGTACTCGAGATCGGTCGCGGGCAGGTCGACGAACTCGCTGCATCCGAGGCCGGCGCGCATCGAGTGCTCGGCGGCCTCGAGATCGGCGACGACGAACGCCTGCTGGAACAGACCGGCACCGACGAGTGCGAGCAGACCGCCGATGTTCGACACGGCCGTGGATGTTACGGCGGCGACGCTACGAACAGGCGGGGAGCACGCCGAGCGACGGCACGGTGTAGTCCGGCGGTGGCACCGGCGGCTGCGACGGATCCTGCAGCGCGATGGCGTAGACCATCACGAACGGCCCGCGCGGGATGTCGGGCGCCTCGCACGTCGCGCTCGCCGCACCGAGCGCGACGTTGTGGTCGTCGTGCAGCGCGGCGACGCCGTCGACCCAGCGGTACGGGCTGTGATTGCCGACGATGGTCGACACGTTGCGCGCGACCTCGGTGTCCTTCACCGGCTCGGCGAGCGCGGAGGCGCGATACGGCGTGCCGACGACGACCGCAGAGTCCGCGGGATTCGACGCGCTGAACGTGTTTCCGCTGACGATCGCGTGGTCGTCCTCGACGCGCACGCCGAAGTCGGCGCCGACGATGGTGTTGCCGCGCACCGTGTTCTTCGCGGCGCGGTCGAGGGTGATCGCCTGCAACGGTCCGGACACGTACGGCACGTCGCTGCAATCCATCGGGTACACGTTCTCGCCCATGCGCGACCCGATCCACACACCGGTTCCGGCGCCGACGATCGTGTTGCCGGCGATCGTGTTGTGCTCGGCGCCGTAGCGGTGGTCGAGCCAGTCGGCGGGATCGGTGTGCACGTTCTCGCCGCAGTTCGTGTAGAGGAACACGCCGCCCGCCGAGTTGCCGAGGAGCTGGTTGCCGCGGATCAGGTTGTCGCTCGAGCCGTCGACCGCGATGCCTTCACGACCCGGTCCCCAGAAGCGCACGCCGACGCCGTTGAACGTCGTGTTCGTGCCGCCCGGCCCGTTCTCGACGAAGCCGTTGGCGCCGAACACGCTGTCGACGATGCGCGCGCGGAGCGAGCCCTCGTCGAGGTACACACCGGTGCTCGCGGCGCCGGTCACGACGTCGCGGCGGAGGGTGGTGCGCGTCACGTACGGGTGCACGTAGATGCCGACGGCGTGCGTGTCGCTGATGTGCGTGTCTTCGACCGTGACGTTGCGGAGGTAGTGGTCGTACTCGTGGCCGGCCGCGAGCTGGTTCACGCCGTTGCGCGCGATGTCGACACCGTGCGAGAAACCGTCGATCCGGCAGTTGCGGATCGTGACGTTCGAAAGGTTCGAGTCGGCGTCGGTGTAGACGGCGATCGCGTTCACGTCGCCGGTGGCGCGCTTCAGGAGCGCGTTGCGGCAGTCGAGGATCACGCCGGACGCGGTGATGTCGAACCCGCCGGTGTACGTGCAGTGCGGGTCGAGGCGCGAGCTGACGGTGATCGTGACGTGCTCGTTCGCACGACTGCAGTCGATGAGCGGCGCGGAACCCGGGCTCGGGGTGGTCGGCGTGCTCGCGCCTGCGCCGACCGCCGCCGGGATCATCAGCGCGACGACCGCCGTCACCAAGCACACCGATCGCAGCACCGCCCGCACGCTCGCATCATCGCGCCCCACCGACCGCCTCTGTCCACCCGCGGGTGGGGGTTATAGGGCGCGGCTGAAGGATTGCTCGGCGCCGACGACCGCCGTCGTCAGTCCTCCTCGCTCGATGCGTGGCGTCGTCGCGACCTTGTCGGCACCGAGAAGCACCGTCACGCCTTCGGTGAAGATCGAGGCCAAGCCGAGCGGCTCCGTCCAGTTTCCGATGTCGTCTCGGAAGTTCGGCAGACCCGTCGTGCGACCGAGGACGAACCCGAGCAGGGTGAGGCCCGCCGTCGAGGCGATGTCAAAGAGCATCCGGCAGTCGTTCTCCAGATGGCACTGGCCGGCGAGCGCTCCTGAGCCGTCGTGTTCCGGCGTGCGTCTAGCGAGGGCGATACACGTCGGCGCGGTGCTCGATCCGCACGACGCGAACAGTGTGCTCGTCCGCGACGATCCGGTAGACGATGCGGTACGCGCCGCGGCGTGCAGAGTGATCGCCGGCGAGTTCACCGTGCAGGGCCGTGCCCACGCGCTCGGGCTCGGTGCTCAACGGGCCGACCATGAACTCGACGACCGCGGCCGCGACACCTTCGGGTAGCCGGCCGAGCGAGCGTTCCGCAGACGCTGCAACTCGCAGCGTCCAGGTCATCGCTTCAAGTACTTGGCGCGCAGTTCCCGAGCATCGAGAGCGCTACCGGCATCGATCTCTGCTTCCGCGCTGCGGATGGCGCGGACGGCCTCCGGGTCGGACAGGATCTCGAGCGTCTCTTCCAGCGATTCGAGATCCTCGGGCGAGATGAGCACCGCCGCGGGCCTGCCGTTGCGGGTGAGGACCACACGATCGTGACGAGCCTCGACGCCGTCGACGATCTCCGAGAGTCGCTTCTTGATCTCGGCGAGCGGAAGCGTCGTGTCGGACATGACCAGAATTCTAGTCATGTGCGCGGCGTCTCGGCCGCGGAAACGGTCCCGGTCGTGCGCTTCGTCAACGATCTGACCTTGCTCCCTGCTCTCGTCGCGCTCGCGCTCGCGGCCGCAGTCTTCGACCGGTTTCCCGTCGCTCCGGCCGACCTTCTCCGGGCCGAGATTCCGCGCGCGTTCGTCGAACCCGAGGTTGGCGCGATGGCAACACACCAAGTCGCCAAGACGGCGAGTCGCAGCGTTCTCGGCAGCATGAACGAGTTCGCGTACCTCGCCGCGCCGATCGTGCCGACGATCCGAATTCGAGTGAACGCCGTCGGCTTTGCTTCCGCGAAGTGGAGCTGATGGGACTCGAACCCACGACCCCTTGCATGCCATGCAAGTGCTCTTCCAACTGAGCTACAGCCCCGGAGCCCGTTCACTGTAACGGAACGAGCCCCGGTCGCCGGGACCCCGTTCGGTAGCCTGCGAAGCGTGACCGACCGGCCCGCCGACGCGCACGACGACGTCCCCGCCCATCGCTACAACGCCGCGCTCGCAACCGCGATCGAGACGAAGTGGCAGGACTACTGGGCCGAGCATCACACCTTCTACACGCCGAACCCGACCGGTCTGCTGAGCGACGAGAACGCGCCGCGCGCGCGGCTGGCGAAGCGGTACGTGCTCGACATGTTCCCCTACCCGAGCGGCAGCGGCCTGCACGTCGGCCACCCGCTCGGCTTCATCGGCACCGACGTGTACGCGCGCTTCTCGCGCATGAGCGGTTTCAACGTGCTGCACACGATGGGCTTCGACGCGTTCGGCCTCCCCGCCGAGCAGTACGCGGTCGAGACCGGCACGCACCCGCGCGAGACGACCGAGAAGAACATCGACACCTATCGCCGGCAGCTGCGCCGCCTCGGCATGGCCCACGATCCGCGCCGCAGTGTCGCGACGACCGACGTCGCCTACTACCGCTGGACCCAGTGGATCTTCCTGCAGATCTTCAACTCCTGGTACGACACCGACGCCGATCGCGCCCGGCCCGTCAACGAGCTCGTCGCCGAGCTCGACACCGGCACCCGCCGGCCCGACGACGGCAGCACCTGGAGCGAGCTCGACGACGGCGCGCGCCGCGACTACGTCGACGCGCACCGGCTCGCGTACATCGCCGAAGCGCCGGTCAACTGGTGTCCCGCGCTGGGCACGGTGCTCGCGAACGAAGAGGTCACGGCCGACGGTCGCAGCGAGCGCGGCAACTTCCCCGTCTTCAAGCGGCCGCTGAAGCAGTGGATGCTGCGGATCACCGCCTACTCGGAGCGGCTGCTCGACGACCTCGACCTGCTCGACTGGACCGACTCCATCAAGCTGATGCAGCGCAACTGGATCGGTCGCAGCGTCGGCGCGGAGATCCGGTTCCCGGTCGTGAAGCACGACGGCATCGACATCCGCGTGTTCACGACCCGCCCCGACACGCTCTTCGGCGCGACGTACATGGTGCTCGCGCCCGAGCATCCGCTCGTCGACGCGATCGTGGCGCCGTCGTTCACGCGCTGCCCGGCCGGCTGGCGCGGCATCTTCGGTGCCGATGTCACGCCGCCCGAGGCGGTCGCGAAGTACCGCGAGTTCGCGGCGCGCAAGAGCGAGCTCGAGCGGCAGGCCGATGCGAAGGAGAAGACGGGCGTCTTCACCGGCGCGTACGCACTGAACCCCGTCACCGACGAGAAGATCCCGATCTTCATCGCCGACTACGTGCTGATGGGTTACGGCACCGGCGCCATCATGGCGGTGCCGGGTCAGGACGAGCGCGACTGGGAGTTCGCCGAGCAGTTCGGGCTCCCGATCGTGCGCACGGTGCAGCCGCCGGACGACTTCGACGGCAAGGCCTACGTGGGCGACGGTCCCGCGATCAACAGCGGCCCCCTCGACGGTCTGCACGTCGTCGACGCGAAGCGCAAGATGATCGAGGGCCTCGAACGCGGCGGTTGGGGCCGCGGCACGATCACCTACAAGCTGCGCGACTGGTTGTTCAGCCGCCAGCGCTACTGGGGCGAGCCGTTCCCGGTGGCCTACGTCGCGGACGGCGAGTCCGACGGCGGGCCGTCCATCCCGCGCGCGCTGCCCGACTCCGATCTGCCGGTGCTGCTGCCCGACGTCGACGAGTACGCCCCGAAGACCTTCGCCCCCGACGACCGCGACTCCGCCCCGGAGTCCCCGCTGGCCCGCGCCACCGAGTGGACCTCGTTCTCCGAGGACCTGGCGTCGGACCCGGAGCGCGGCTGGGCGGAGTACGTGCGGGAGACCAACACGATGCCGCAGTGGGCGGGCTCGTGCTGGTACCACCTGCGCTACCTGGACCCGACCAACACGCAGCGGTTCGTCGACCCCGACGTCGAGCGCTTCTGGCTGGGCCCGCGCCCGGAGGTCTTCGGACCGGCGGACCCCGGCGGCGTGGACCTCTACGTCGGCGGCGTGGAGCACGCGGTGCTGCACCTGCTGTACGCGCGGTTCTGGCAGAAGGTGCTGTTCGACCTCGGTCACGTGTCCGCGTCGGAGCCGTTCCGCCGGCTGTTCAACCAGGGATACATCCAGGCCTGGGCCTACATCGACGCCCGCGGCGTGTACGTGCCCGCCGAGGAGGTCGTGGAGTCCGCCGACAGCCCGGACGGCACGACACGATTCATGTGGAACGGTCAGCCCGTCACCCGGGAGTACGGGAAGATGGGCAAGTCGCTGCGGAACGTGGTGACCCCGGACGAGATGTGCGCGACGTACGGGGCGGACACCTTCCGGCTCTACGAGATGTCCACCGGGCCGATGGAGGCCTCGCGCCCCTGGTCGACCCGCGACGTCGTCGGCTCGCAGCGCTTCCTGCAGCGGGTGTGGCGCCTGATGGTGGACGAGAACGACGGCTCGCTGCGGGTCGCCGAGGCCGGGGATCCCTCCGACGACACACTGCGCCTGCTGCACCGCACGATCGACGGCGTGCGCGCCGACTTCCCGGCGATGCACTACAACACCGCGGCCGCGAAGCTGATCGAGCTGGCCAACCACCTGACGAAGACCTACCCCGAGGGTGGTCTGCCCCGGTCGGTGGCGGATCCGCTGGTACTGATGCTCTCGCCGCTGTGCCCGCATCTGGCCGAGGAGCTGTGGTCGATGCTCGGTCACCCGCAGTCCCTGGCCTACGCACCGTTCCCGGTGGCGGACGAGGCGCTCCTCGTGGAGGAGACCGCCGAGTACCCGATCCAGGTCAACGGGAAGGTCCGTTCGCGGATCACGGTGCCGGCGTCGGCGTCGGACGACGAGGTGCGCGCAGCCGCGCTGGCCGACCCGAAGGTCGTGGAGCTGCTCGAGGGTGCCGAGCCCCGGAAGGTGATCGTCGTGCCGGGCCGCCTGGTGAACATCGTCAAGTAGCTCGGCGCCCGAGCGCGGACTTTCCCGGCGTCGCCGAGCATGATCGCGGAATCGTGCGCGACATGCGCAAGATGTCGATGCGGCGCGCTCACGAAGTCCCGATCTACTCCGTCG
>DATBAK010000011.1 GCA_036271555.1 Acidimicrobiia bacterium | reverse complement strand
GCCGATGACGACCGCTCGTCCCCACTTCCGCCCCACGTCGGACCCCCTCGTCCACCGGTCCCACCGCGGTCGGGAATCTAACCCTGCGATCAGCTCGGCGCCCGCGCCACGGTCCCGCGTGGGAGCGGCAGCGGCAGGTCGGTGTAGGTGACGATGCCGGGCGGCGCGGCGACGACGTACGGGATCGCGTGCACCGCGGGCAGCGCGGTCATGATCATGCCGAGCACCATGAAGTCGGCGAACGTCGTCGCCTCGAAGTCGGGCGGCGGCAGGTACTCGAGCTTGGCGCGCACGGTCGGTCGACCGTCGATCTGGATGACGTGTCCCTCTTCGATCGTCCAGTTCGGTTCGAGCGTCTGGCCCTTCTTCCAGCGCACGTTCAGCTCGACGCGCGTCTGCCCGTTCACACGTCCCTGCCAGCTCGCGGCGACGCCGGCGACGCAACCGGCGGCGATCGTCCACGAGTCCATGACGACGTCCTCGGTGGTCTGCGCGTACTCGGCGACGCAGACGATCTCGTCGAGCTCGATGCCGAGCGCGTCACCGATCATCGCGACCGCCTCGCCGAACACGGCCGTGCCCTGCGCGGCCATGCCCGGCAGCTCGGGGTCGTCGATCGGTCGACCGAAACCCGCGGGTCGTTCGGTCGCGGGTGAGTCGTAGAGCGTCGTGTCCGAACCTTCGTTGACCGTGATCTTGTCGACGCGATCGCACATGCTCGCGAGCGCGATGCCGACGACGTCGACGAGGCCGGGACTGATCCCGGTGCCGAACATCGACGCGCCGCCGCGCCGGCACGCGTCGGCGATCCGATCGTGGCCCGCGCCGAGGTTGCGTCCGTTGATGAACGCGGCGGTGCTCACGACGTTGATGCCGGACTCGAGGATGAGCGCGAGCTCCTCGATCTCCGGCCACATCGGGTTGTAGACGACGCAGTCGGGCTTCAGCGCGAGTAGCTCCTCGACGTCGTTCGTCGCGGCGACACCAATGGGCGCGATGCCGCACAGCTCGCCGATGTCGCGACCGACCTTGTCGTCCGACCACGCGTAACCGCCGACGAGCTCGAGGTCCGGATGCGCGACCACCGCGCGCACCGACCGCTTCCCGACGTTGCCCGTCGTCCACTGCACCACCTGAAGCGTCATCCCCGCACCTTTCTCGGAGGCCGGCGGCCCTCGCGCACGGCTTCTTCGACGAGACCGATCACCCAAGCGATGCCGCGGATCGCGTCCTCACCGTCGAGCTGCCAGTCGTTGACGAGTCGCTCGTAGTTGCCGATCGCCCAGAGCACGTCGAGCATCGCGGCTGCGACCGTGCGATCCGACGACGGCCACCGATCCGCGTGCGCCTTCACCGCAGCCAGCAACGCGTCGTGCTGACGGCGGTTCGCCTCGATGAGGGTCGCGTCGAGCGGGATCCGCTCCTCGTGCCGGTGCGACGCGACGAAGCGGAAGAGGCGCGCCGCCGCGCCGGCGAAGTCGTCGAGGCTCAGCTCGCTGAGGTCGATGCCCACCTCCTGCTCGAGCCGGTGCATCACCGCGTCGCGCAGGGCGCGCTCATTCGCGAAGTGGCGATAGACGGTGCGCTCGTTCACACCCGCACGGTCGGCGACGGCGCGGATCGTCACGCCGTGCCAGTCGCGGATCGACGACTCGTGCACCAACTCGGCACCGGCCGCGACGATCCGCTCGCGCGTCTGCGCCGCGCGCTCGCGCCGCAACGAGTTGTCGTACGCGCGGCGCTCACCCGAAGGCGGACCTACGCTCACGAGACCAGCACCGGCAACGTCTCGTAACCGCGCACCGTCGACGTCGGGGCGATACGAGCGCGGTCGAGATCGACCTCCCACTCGGGGAAGCGGTTCAGGAACTCGTCGACCGCGACGCGCCCTTCGAGTCGAGCGAGCGCGGCACCGAGGCAGTAGTGGATGCCGTAGCCGAAGCCGAGGTGCTGGCCGATCGTGCGGTGCAGGTCGAACCGACCGGCGTCGGGCCAGCGCCGCTCGTCGCGGTTCGCGGCCGACACGACCATCAACATGGCGCTGCCCGCGGGCACCGTCTCGCCGTACAGCTCGACGGCTTCGGGCATGTACCGCCCGATCTGCGGGCCGGGCGTCTCGTAGCGCAGCAGCTCCTCGATCGCGTTCGGCAACAACGAGCGGTCGGCCACGAGCGCGCGTCGCTGATCCGGGTGCGCAGCGAGCACGCTGCCGGCCCAACCGATGAGACGGGTCGTCGTCTCGTTGCCCGCGCCCGCGACGACCGTCGTGTAGAGCAGCGCCTCGTCCCGGGTGAGCGTGCGGCGCACGCCGTGCTCGTCTTCGAACTCGGTGTGCAGCAGGTCGGTCATGAGGTCGTCCGACGGGTGCTCGATCCGCCAGTCGATGTACTCCTCGAACGTCTCGCTCCCGAACGACGGGTTGTCGGAGATCTTCATCGCCTCGCCCGCGCGCACGCGCAGGTTCGCGTCGGCCATCTCCCGCATCGCCGCCTGTCCGGCCTCCGGGACACCGAACAACATGCCCATGACGCGCATCGGCATCTGCGCACCGAGCGACGCGATGAGGTCGAACTCCGGCTCGCCCACGAGCGGGTCGAGCGCGCGCGCGCAGAACTCGCGGATCTTCGGCTCGAGCGCCGAGACCCGTCGCGGTGTGAACACGCGCGACAGCAGGCTGCGGTGCACGTCGTGCGCGGGCGGGTCCTCGAAGATGAGCGTGCCCGGCGGCAGCTCGATGTCGGCCTTGATGATCTCGAGGATGCCGCCCTTGCCCGAGATGAAGCGCTTCGCGTCGACGAGCCCGCGCTCGCAGTCCTCGTAGCGAGTCACCGCGTAGAAGTCGTATTCCTCGTTGTAATAGAGCGGCGCCTCGTCGCGCATCCGCTCGTACAGCGGGTACGGGTCCGGGTTGTTGATCGCGGTGTACGGGTCGTACGAGAGATCACTCACGAGGCTCGACCTTTCCGTGCTTCAGCAGCTCGACGATGCGTTCGGGTGACAGCGGCAGGCGGGTGACGGTGACGCCGAAGGGCGCGAGCGCGTCGGCGACGGCGTTCACGACCGCAGGTGGGGCGCCGATCGCACCGCCCTCCCCCACGCCCTTGAACCCGCCCGGTCCGGGGCTCGGCGTCCCGATGTGCCCGTATTCGATCGGCGGGACCTCCGCCGCGCTCGGGACGAGATAGTTCATGAACGTGTTGGCGAGCGGGTTGCCGTCGTCGTCGTACGCGAGGTGCTCGAACAGCACACCGCCGACGCCCTGCACGACACCGCCCGCGATCTGGCCCTCGACGACGTCGGGGTTGATCATCGGGCCGCAGTCCTCGCTCACGATGTAGCGGAGCAGCTGCACGCGTCCGGTCTCGACGTCGACCTCGCACGTGCAGACGTGCGTCGCATTCACCCAGATCGATCCGTTCTGCGCCGCGAAGCGCGCGCTCGCCTCGAGGCCTGCGGGGGTGCCTTCGGGCAGCGCTGCGGGCTGGAAGTACGCGAGCTGCGCGATGTCGTGCAACGTGAGCGCGACCGCCGGCGTGCCGCGCACGAACGCTCGTGAGTCTGCGAGCTCGATGTCGTCGACCGCGGCCTCGAGTCGGTGCGCGGCGATCGCACAGATGCGCTCGCGCAGGATCGCCGCGGTCGCGTCGATCGCACCCGCCGTCATCGACGCGCTGCGGCTGCCTGCGGTGCCCGCTCCGAAGCTCGTGAGCGCGGTGTCGCCCTGGATCGTGTGGACGTCGGCGATGTCGGCACCGAGAGCGTCCGCCGCGAGCTGCACGACCGTCGTCTCGAGACTGTTCCCGGTCGACCCGCCCGCGATGTAGACGTTGATCGCACCCGACGGCTCGATGCGGATCGTCGCCGCCTCGGTGCCGTACGACCCGTAACCCGGCGTCGACGGCTCGACGTAGCACCCGATGCCGACGCCCAGGTAGCGGCCGGCCTCGCGCGCGGCGGCCTGCTCGGCGCGGAACCCGTCGTAGTCGAGGATCGCGAGCGCCTGCTCGAGCGTCTCCAGAGGCGTGATGCTGTCGTAGGTCATCCCGTTGGGGTTCGTGAACGGCAGGTCTTCGGCGCGCAGCAGGTTGCGGCGCCGGAGCGCCGCGGGATCGACATCCATCCGGCGCGCCGCGATGTCGAGCAGCACCTCGCGGGCGAGCGACTCGAACTGCCAGGGCCCGCGGTACGCGGCGCGCCCGACCGTGTTCGTGTAGAGCGTCTGCGTCGAGAAACCGGCGCGCGGCACGCGGTATGGGCCGGGGAACAGCACGCCCACCGCGGCCGCGGTGAACACCGGCCACGGCGTCGGATACGCGCCACAGTCCTGCACGAAGTCGATGTGCGCGGCCGTGATGTTCCCGTCGCAGTCGAAGGCCAGCGTCGCGGTGCCCTGCTCCTCGCGCGACTTGCCCGCGGTCGTCAGGTTCTCGGTCCGGTCCTCGACCCACTTCAGCGGCGCGCCGAGCTTGGGTGCGGCGAGCATGATGCACATCTCGTCCCGTTGCACGAGGATCTTCTGACCGAATCCGCCGCCCGTGTCGCGCGCGATCACGCGGATGCGATGCTCCGGGATGCCGAGCAGACGCGCACAGAACATGCGCACCTCGTGCGGCGACTGCGTGGCCGAGTAGATGGTGAGCTCACCGGTCGCGGGCGAGCAGTCGACGAGGATCGCACGACCTTCGATCGGTGCGGGCGCGGCGCCGTGCTGCACGATCCTCTCGGTCACGACGTGCGCGGCGGCGTCGAGGTGCTTCTGCAACTTCTCGAGCGGTAGTCCCGCGAGCGCGCCGACCACGTTCGACCCGTGCGCTTCGTGCACCAACTCGGTCGCATCCGCGGCGCTCGTGTAGTCGACGACCGGCGGCAGTGGGTCGTACTCGACGACGACGCGCTCCACCGCGTCGTACGCGATCGCAAGCGACTCGGCGACGACGAGCGCGACCGGATCGCCCACGAAGCGCGCTTCACCGTCGGCCAACGGCGGACGCGGCGTCTCGGGACTGTCCTTCCCGACCGACGTGTGCCACTGCTCCTTCGCGTCCGCGTTCAGGTCCGCGGCCGTGAACACGAACCGCACGCCCGGGAGCGTGAGCGCCTCGGTCGTGTCGACCGAGCGGATCGCGGCGCGCGCGAACGGGCTCCGCACGAAGCGCGCGTGCAGCATGCCGCGCAACGAGATGTCGTCGACGTAGCAGCCGTGGCCGGTCAGCAGCCGCGCGTCCTCCGTCCGGTGGACACGGGTACCGACGTAGCGCGCCGCGGTCGTCACGCGATCGCGCAGACGCGCCCGCCGTCGACGGGCACGATCGCACCGCTCACGAACGACGCGCGGTCGGAGCAGAGGAACGCGGCGACCTCGGCGACCTCGTGCGGCAGACCGAGGCGCCGCAGAGGCGTGCCCTTGGCGGCCGACGGCATCGCGTCGAGCGACGCGCCCATGATCTCAGTCTTGATGTAGCCCGGACACACGCAGTTCACTCGGATGTTCTTGCGGCCGTACTCGAGCGCCGCCGTCTTCGTCAGCGACACGACGCCGGCCTTCGCCGCGCCGTACACACTCGTCGCGATCGACGAGTTGAGTCCGCCGATCGACGACCAGTTCACGACCGCGCCGCCGTTGTCGCACTCGAGCATCGTGCGGATGCCGTGCTTCATCCCGAGGAACACGCCGCGCAGGTCGACGTTCATCATGCGGTCGTACTGCTCCATCGTGACGTCGGTGAGCATGATGCCGTCGGCGATGCCCGCGACGTTCAGCACCGCGTCGAGTCGCCCGAACTCCTCGACCGCGGCGCGCATCAGCGCCTCGACGTCGGCTTCCTTCGTCACGTCGCAGCGCACGGGCAGCACGCCCGCGCCGACCTCCTTCGCGGTGTCGTTCTCGGCACCGCTGATGTCGGCGGCGACGGCGCGGGCGCCCTCGGCGACGAACAGCTTCACCGACGCCTTCGCCATCCCCGAACCCGCGCCGGTGACGACCGCGACCTTGCCGTCCAACAGGCCCATGCCGCTCCCCCTTCGTCGCGCGGCGGCCCGCGCGGAATTGGTGGCAGGAGCCTGCTACGAAATTGGGCGCGGCGCAAGGAGCGGGCGAATCCCGAACCGCGGTTATTTCGCGCGCGCTCGGTCGGCGCGCTGGGTGCGCAGCAGGTAGCCGCCGAAGCCGATCAGCCAGATCGTCTCCGGATACGCCGCGATGCGCTCCGTCGCGCCCGCGCCGAGCCCGAAGTACACGTGACCGGCGAACAACAGGAGCGCGATCAACGCGAGCGGCGCGCCGACCCGCATCGTCCAGCGCAGACGGTTCGGGACGGTCACCGCGAGTCCGAGCACGAGGATGCCGGCGGTGCCGACACCGATCGCGAGCGC